>CABVRV010000007.1:37932-64541 GCA_902500755.1 uncultured Nitrospira sp. | reverse complement strand
AAATGCTTCCGCTCGTCCATCAGACCGGCCTTCGCTGGCTGGCGACCGATGAAGGCATTCTTGCCCGCTCTCTGACGATGTGTAACCGACCATGGCATCGGCAGTCCGCGCTGTATCAGCCCTACCACATCGGTGATACCGAACCCCCCCTTACGATACTCTTTCGTGATCGCGAGATCTCCGATGCCTTTGGATTCGTGTATCACAAGACCACACCCGAATCTGCGGCTGAAGATGTCCTGCGGCGGATCCGGAACATCTCGCATGATGCGCCGCAGGATCGAATAGTCATCCCCATCATTTTGGACGGCGAAAACCCGTGGGAACATTACCATGACGGAGGTGAACGGTTCCTTTCACTCCTGTACCAAGCCTTCACCAATCATGATTTGGACCAAACCGGACAGAGCACAACTCGAGCCTCCACGATATCCGAGGCCATCGCCTCCGTTCCACCCACCCAACATCTCTCTTGTCTGCATTCAGGCTCGTGGATCAATTCCGACTACAAAATCTGGATCGGACACCATGAAGATAATCAAGGTTGGGACCTGCTGAGTCACACGCGTTCAAGACTCATGGAGTTTGCGCCGAATCTTCCTCCCGACCGTGCTCAGGCGGCGTGGCAAGAGCTGTATGCCGCCGAAGGCAGTGACTGGTTCTGGTGGTACGGCGACGATTTCGACACCGACTTCAAACCGGAATTCGACCGACTCTTCAGAACGCATCTCCGTAACGTATGGACACAGATGGGCCAACCGATTCCTGGCCAGCTGAACCAGCCGATCGGCAACATGAGAATCGGATCAGAATCCAACTTGGTTCACCAACCGGTCGGATTTCTGACTCCCACCATCGACGGACTGGTCACCGATTTTTTCGAATGGCGTGGCGCCGGTACCATCAATACCCAGCCTCCGCTCGGAGCCATGTGGAAAACCGATCAATGGTTTACCGCAATCCGATTCGGCTGGAACCTGGATCAATTTGTGATCCGATTCGACCCCGGCGAGACGACCTCCAAAAAGCAGGGGATCGAGGTAGACATTACTTTGCAAAGCCCACAATCCACGTTTCGTCTCACCTTTCCCTTTGCTTTTCATGGACCAGGCGCGTTTCTTCTGTCTCGCCAATCTTCACTAGAGACATGGCAAGAGATCGGTTTCCATCGGACGATAAGTTCCCGTTCTATTACTGAGCTGAGCCTTCACTGGAAAGAGATTCGTGTTGAGCCGAGGCAGACCCTACAGGTGTCGATCGTCGTACGCGACCATGGTTTGGAAGTGGCCCGCTATCCCAGTCCCCTGCCGGCCGTCCTGACGGTACCCGGACCGGAATTCGAGGCAGAGTGTTGGAGAGTGTGATCAGCGCGTGAGGTGGACCGCCCAACGATCCATTGTCGACATTCAGGCGCCGATATATTTCACCATCAACATCAAACATTCCGAGGGAGCCCATGCCAGATTTAAGACGTGATCCCATAGTCGGTCGCTGGGTGATCATTTCCACTGAACGGAACGGTCGTCCGCATGACTTTATCACACCGCAACCATCTCGAACGGTCGCCCCAAGCCTCTGTCCATTCTGCCCTGGGCAGGAACGGCTCACGCCGAAAGAAATCATGGCGTACAGGCCACAACCAACCGAGCCCAACTCCCCAAACTGGAGCATCCGCGTCGTCCCGAATAAGTTTCCGGCCTTACAAGTTGAAGGAGACATGGGCCGCGAAGGAATCGGGCTGTATGACCGTATGAACGGCGTGGGAGCGCACGAAGTCATCATTGAAACCCCCAACCACGTCGACAGTCTCGCCGACCTACCGCCCAAGAAAATTGAAGATCTCTTATGGGCCTATCGCGACCGCATGCTCGACCTCAGAAAGGACGTACGACTTCGCTATATCCTCATTTTTAAGAATAGCGGCGCCTCGGCTGGAGCCACCTTGGAGCATAGCCATTCCCAACTCATCGCCTTGCCGATCGTCCCGACCAGCGTGCAGGATGAACTCGAGGGATGCCGTAATCACTACCAGCAGAAGGAGCGCTGCATCTACTGCGATATCCTCCGGCAGGATCTCGCAGCCGGTGACCGGGTCGTCGCGGACAATCCTGAGTTCTTGTGTGTGACCCCCTTCGCGCCGCGCTTCCCGTTCGAAATGTGGATTCTTCCCAAGCGCCATGCCGCCTACTTCGAGGACAGCCAAAAGTCACAATTTGAATTCCTCGCCCCCATCCTTTCGGAATCACTCCGTCGCATGGACAAGGTGTTGACCCACCCTCCCTATAACTTCATCCTGCATAGTTCGCCGCTTCATGAAAAGACCGGCGAGTACTATCACTGGCACCTCGAGATCATCCCCAAGCTCACCCAAGTAGCGGGGTTCGAGTGGGGCACGGGTTTCTACATCAATCCGGTGTCACCCGAAGAAGCCGCGAAGTTCCTGAGGGAGGTGGAGTTCTAGATGCCGGCCCGCTTCCGCATCGAAGACGCCTTGCTTGCTGGAACACTTCGCAAGATTGAGCAACTGGTTCGCCGCAATGGCGGAAGGACCTGGCTGGTCGGCGGCTGTATCCGCGACTTGGTGCTCGGTCGACAGCCGCGCGATCTGGACATCGAAGTCGCTGGCCTTCCACCAGGACAACTCTATGCTCAACTATCCGAACAGTTCTCCGTCCAATTCGTTGGGAAGGCCTTCGCCGTATTCAAGCTGCAAGGTCTGCCCATCGACATTTCCATTCCCTCCTGCATCCGCAGCGATAATGCCACCTCGATCCCTAGTCTGATCCGACAGGCGGATCCGGACATGTCGATCGACGAAGCCCTCGCACGACGGGACTTCACCATCAATGCTATGGCCTGGGATCCGGACACCAGAGAGCTTCGCGACCCCTTCAATGGGCGTGACGACCTCACCGCACGCATCTTGCGGCATGTGTCGCCACAATTTGCCGAAGATCCGCTGCGTGTCCTGCGCGGGATGCAGTTGTCCGCCCGCTTTGAATTAACCGCCGCGCCGGAAACCGTGGCTCTGTGCCAAACCCTCTCACAGGAAAGTCAACCTCGTGAACGCCTTTGGGAGGAATGGAAAAAACTTCTTCTCCAGGGCTGCAAGCCGTCGATGGGGTTACACTTCTTGCGCGACTGCGGGTGGCTTCGCTTCTATCCGGAGCTCGCCGCCCTTCAGGGCTGTCTACAAGATCCCGTGTGGCACCCCGAAGGCGATGTCTGGATCCACACACTCCACTGTTTGGACTGGTTCGCTACCGAGCGAACCAGTCATGATCAAGACGATTTGATCGTCGGATTGGGTGTGCTCTGTCATGATTTCGGCAAACCAGCCACCACGAAAGAGGATGATGGGCGCATGATCTCCCGCGGGCATGAATCCGCTGGTGAGGACCCGACGAGATGCTTTCTTGAGCGACTGACTAACCAGCAAGATATCATGGACGAGGTGATGCCCTTAGTCCTGTGCCATCTCCGCCCCCGCGCACTCTATGATGCAAAAGCGACGGACAGCGCCGTCCGTCGGCTCGCAAGACAGGTCCAACGGCTCGATCGTTTGGTACGCGTGGCGAGGGCCGACCATGCAGGCCGCCCACCAACACCCTTTGATGGATTCCCAGCCGGCGAGTGGTTACTGAACCGCGCGAGGCAGCTGGAGGTTGAGCATCGGGCCCCAGTTCCAATCCTCATGGGGCGGCACCTGTTGGAATTGGGAGTTCAGCCTGGTCCTGAGATGGGCCGACTGCTTGATGAGTGCTACGAGGCCCAACTTGATGGAGAATTTACGACGGTGGAGGAAGGCCTTCTGTACGCAAAAATCAAGTTTTCCGCGCTCTGCTAATCAGTTCTCCGCTCTCGAAGTGTGGCTTTCTCCCTCTCCAATCACCCCTTGCCCTTAGATCTTCGTGTCGCTTATCATCCTTCCATGCATGTGCAACTCAATCATCCGGTGCGCTCGATCGAAGTCAAAGGGCCGAAACGCGTCAAAGATCTCCTTCGGGAATTAAATCTCGTCGTCGAAGCGCACTTGGTCATTCGCGGGAACGAGTTGGTGACGGAAGATGAGATGCTGTCCGACCAGGATCAAGTCGAAATCAGACCGGTCATTTCTGGCGGATAATCCGGGATTACCGAACAGACATCACCAACGTACTATTCTCAACGCGAATGGCCTCTACCTGGGGAGGCAGCTGAAACTTGTCGCGATTCTGCGGGGACTCGAATAGTCGCTGTACGACAAGCTCCAGCGTCGAGGACGGAATTGGAAGTGAGCCCAGCCTCCCGGCGGTAGGGATCAATCGGACATAGCCCTCTCGGGTTTCAATCGTTCCATCAAGTTGCAACGAAATGTCCTTCCCGTACAATTCAAAGAGCGCGTAGGCTCTGAGTTGATTTCCCATGAGGTTCATACGCACATCCTTCATTGCTGACCGCACCTCTTGCACCGTCGGCTCATGCCCGGCCGGGAATGGGATGCCGGCCTGCTGGGCTTGATGCGTAGAAGCGATGGCCAAATTCTCTCGCATCCACTGATTGAGCTCTGATTCGTCGAGCGACAAGGTATGGGGACTGCCGGCCTGCATCGCCATGTGCAAGTGAGCCATTTTGTCAGCCAGTCGTTGTGCAGCCTGGGGGTCAGCCGGTATCGGCACCGGTGGAGTTTGGTGAAGGATCAATAGCAGTACGCCCACGGTGGTCGCGAGTGAGAGCCACGGCAGAACTCGGAGCAGCCTGGCCAGCAATCCGGATGTCTCGGAATGAGACTCGTCAAGAACGAGGGCGTTCCCTGTCTCGGGAGCAGATTTCGTGGACGGTTTGAACTTCGCAAAGATAATCCCGCAACGATGACACTCCGGTCCAACTTCCTGTTCGAATCCGCACTTCGGGCACGACACAGTAGGTTCGCGACGGGCGAACGGATCCTGGATTCGCATAGCGATCACTTTAGGCCAGAAGGGTTTGCCGCGCAAAGAATTCCAAGAAAAGGCCCGGTCAACCCGCAAGAATGGTGATCGAGAAAGCAGCACTCAGGAGAATCGTTCCGCCCGCTTAATCGAAGTGTCACGTGGGGAAAATCCTTCGCACTTTCATGAGACAAACTTCGTCATCTGCTGATTATCTAGACCCTGTCTTTCATCTTGCGATTGGTCGAATCGGACGAGCCAAAAACGTCGAACAGTCTCGAAGGTTCCTCACTTGACCCCCTCTCTCCGAGAACTGTATAACAGCTTCTTCCGGTCGGTGCTGAGAGGCAGTGCGGGCTTGAGCCGATCACCAGGTTAATCCGCCGGCTCGAAACCCAGCACTTAAATCTCAGCCTTTCTTCAGTATGCGCCCGTAGCTCAATGGATAGAGCATCTGACTACGGATCAGAAGGTTACAGGTTCAAGTCCTGTCGGGCGCACCACAAAATCAACGGGTTGCACCACTCCTACCCTCAGATCCCTCCCAATGTAGAGCTAGTGTCGATCTGCTGATTCCTTACTCCTGCGGATGAAACAGCCGAAACATGGCTGAGAATATAGTGATAGATCTATGTTGTGCCTGATGCGACAACAGATGGCGAAATCTGTTTCTAGCCTATCACTCTGAGCTTCAAGGTTGTATGAGCCATGGCGAAACGGTTGCGGAAGCTATTCATCTAACGTCGCATCGATCAGCGGCTATGTTTCAACCAACTTCCAGTTCCTCCTGATCGAACAGGATAATTCGAGAGCATGGCCGATAACGAGGAATATCCCCCCGATGGTAGAGAGAAGATTTCGACAGTCGGAGGAACTAAGCAGCTTCTTGAAGATGCAACGGTCTCATGACATTAAATGGAGGCGTTTACGTATCGTTCGGGATTATGCTAAAACTGCGTGCATGGCAAACATACGGCCTGAAGTTTCAAAGTTCATCAGTGCCTGCGAACACCTATTCGGCTTTACCCATGCAAGTGGTAGACTCACAGCCGATGAATGTTCTGCCCTGGAATACTACGCGGACGAGCTCCGGAAACAAATAGCTCCCGTCTGTGTTGACCCACAAGCTCATTGCCACGAGCAAGCGTCTTCTTCCTCTTAAGCATCGTCGTGAGCAACGGAAAGTTCTCTCGCGGTCTAGTTTCTCTCCGTCCTCATCGAAGTTGGCAATGAACCGCTCTTGTATTGCTGTGGGGGCTGTATAGAACGGAGTATCACAGACTGCGGATCTGGGCACATCGTATTGAGTCCTGTCGGGCGCACCAATAAATCAACAAATTTCCTCGTCTCCTCCTTTCTCCCCTCTTCCTTGGTTTTAGTTGCGGTTAAGGTTCCGGTTTTATTTTTTTCCACTCGACAGAAAGAGGCTCCATCGGTTCACTCCGTTTTTCAGGTGCTCGGTTGCCAGGTGAGCATACCGCTACGGCCGTCTCAATGTCCCGATGCCCCATGATCTCTTTCACCCTCACTCCATGCTGTCCCTCACAAGCATGGGTCCTTCCAGAGAACATCTCTATGCGGGCGAGCGGACCGGACAATCTCGTCGGGCTTCCACTTTTGGGACCGAGAAGGGACAAGAAGCCGCGCGTCATCGATCTAGATGAACCACTGAGGAAGCTGATACGCCGTCACAAGGTCGACCAGGGCAGCGTCTCGTGCTTGGCGCTGCCTATCAAGATCATGGCCTGATCTATCCCAAGACCTCGGCCATTCCCTTGCTGAGAAATGACCTGGGGCCGCGTGAGTTTAGCCGGCTCATGACAGACGCCAAGGTTACGCGGATTACCTTTCACGCGCTCCGCCACACCTGTGCGTAACGGCTCGGGCATAAGCGGGTAGAGATCACCTCAACTACCTGTAAGCCCACGCTCTCTCATCAATGCAACAGGACGCAGCCGTCAAGCTGGGTTGGCGGCTGTACTGATAACCGCTTACCGAATAATTCGCTCCTTTTTGGCATCTGGGTACATCTGCAGTACATTTTATATACCGATGGGCGGCGCATCCATTCGCTTATTGGCGGTGGCTCGGTGGCTTTGTCAGCTTGGGGACAGGCAGTCGAGGATTAACAATCGGTGCGCACGGCGGCGGATGGAACAACTTAAATAACGGCACTCGCTTATTACTTTGACTCAGGAATAACGCAGGCCAACCCGATACCAAGACTGACGACGCACGTTTCTGATTCCGGCTATGCCAGCCTCCCCGCTTGCGTTCTTCTCACCAGATCCCGATCTATAGATGCGCCATGTCATCTCGCTCGTCCGTCTCCTTCGCCTTGCGCCACCGCCGCTCCAACGCATCGCGCGCAATGTTCCGTCCGCCGAGTCCCACGGCAATCGCCAGAGCCAGGATGACCCCGCCGAACACGATGGAGAATGCTGCCACCACGATTTCCTTGGCGATGCCGAGCTGCGTCAAGACCATGGCTGCCGTGAAGAGAAAGATCCCCCAGCGCACCAGGCCGGCGATGAATCGCGCTTCTTGAATCTGTGCGTTGACCGTCGCAATCAATGTTGCTTCCGCCAAGAAGTTCCCGAGCAGAACGCCGACCAGGATCAAGAGCCCAGCCGCGATGACACTCGGCAAATAGCCCACCAGTTGACCCATCAGGTCTGCCGTCGTCGGCAACCCCAACGCATCCACACCCATGAAGATGAAGATGACGAAGACGGTCCAGAAGGCCAGGCGACCCACGATCTGAGAGAACGGTTGTGTGAATCCTGCCTTTGCCAGCGACGCCTGCAATCCCCATCGCTCGCTCAGCACATCGGCGCGTGCCGCGCGCAGCAGATGCTGAAGGACCGCTTTCATGGTCAATCCGACGAGAATCCCGACCACGATGAAACTGACAAGGGCCAGCAGCTTAGGGAAAAAGAGCGCCATCCGCATCATCATGTCGCGAAACGCTTCCACGATCGCGTCGCCCCATACGTTACTCATCGCTCCACCTCCATCGCTGAATCAGGTACGGCTTCATGATTTCGTATTCAACGGCCAACCGCTCCAGTTCCTCTTCCACCCGCTTCACGGGTTGCCCGCGCGTCGTCAAGACCAGTGATGCGGTATAGCCAAGATACAGGGGCGTCAAGGCCTTCAAGAGATGGTCGCGATGCAACAAGCGGTCATGATAGGCCAACGCGAAGTCGTAAACGACTTGGACCCACAGGCTGGGGGGAAAACGAAAGCCGTCTGTGTCTTCAACACCGAGTTCCAGAACCTGTTGAAACGTCTCAGCGGGTAGAATGATCTGCCAAACCGGAAGCAAATCACGAAGCCCTTGGCGAAATCCGTTGATCATTCGCTCCACGTTGATCGATTCGGTCGCTGCTCCCACTCCCATCAGAGGGCCGACCGTAGGAACGACCGCCGAGTCCTTTACGGTCTCCCACTTCTCCTGATACCGCTCCATCAGATAAAAGAGACAGCCGACTGACTGCGCCACCAGGGCTGATAATTCGCCGATCGGCTTGGCCTGCTGCAGGCGTGGCCCCAGCCCAGCACGGCATATCTGAAGCGATTCGGCCACCGCCAGCGTCATCACCCATCCGTCGATTCCATGGCGCGCGATCTCTTGATCCCACGGTTGCGGCAACAACGTCGAACGAATCATGTTGCCCGAAAAGGCGTACGCGCCCCCTAAGTGATAGGGAATGCGCTTCCCATAGAGGGCGGCTGTCAACGGCGCGAGCAGGGTATTCGTCAGGGTCCCTTCGTACCGATTGCGCAGGAACCAAGGCAGGACGCAATCGACCCCTTTACTGATAATCGGATCGACAAGGAGCTCCGGCCAGTGTTCGTCCGCCGATTTCACGTTCCCGTCCACGACCAAGCAGGCAGCTGCGTTGAGCTTGTCAGTTATGGTGGCGAGAATGCGAACGGCGGACTCACGTCCCGGCACCCCGGACTCCGATACCAGCTTGTAGGACGAGCTCAGAACAGGATGATGGATTGTCCAGAGGCGCGAACTCTCGCCGATACCCTGTTCGATGGCCTGGGCCGTTCCATCCTGCGAGCCCGCATCGCAATTGACCGCGAGGAGGCGTTGCAGTGGAAAAGAGCGGGCACAGCCTTTGATCATCGCACGTGCAAGCGCAGGGGCCGTCGCCTTATCGTTGAACGTGAGCAGCCCGATGACGATATCGGCCTGTTCGGCTTCTTCCAGCCGTGTACGAACCGACTCCGGAAGAAACGAGTCTTCCACCGATGCATCTCCCACAGAACATGAACGATTTCTCAGATGACGAGCAGAGTCACTCGGTGCTGAGGATTTTCAGGATTGTGAAATAGTCGCTCAAATGCCTCGTGATCAAGAAGTTTCGCCTGACATGCTCCTTCGCCATCGCACCCATCCGGCTCATCACACCGGGGTTGCTCAGAAGATAGCGGATTCGAAAGGCCGCCCCCTCAACGGAATGAACGATGAATCCGGTCGCCTCATTCACGATCTGAGTGGACACCCCGCCGGCGGTTCCCCCGATCACCGGCTTTCCCTTCCACATCGCCTCAGACACGGCCACTCCGAATCCCTCTTTGAGGGCCTTTTGGATCACAATCGTGGCGCCTCGCTGCAACGCGTTGATTTCACGGTCGGCCTCCGGCGGCAACTGGAGGACATGAATGTCCGGATCATGCTCCGCCGCCTGCTGCACCTCGGCCAGCACGGCCTCACCTTCCGGATCATGCAACACACCGCTGCCGGCCAAGACAAGCTGACAATGGTGGTGTTTCTTCGCCATCCGGTAGGCACGAATCGTGCCGATCTGGTCCTTGAACCGGTCAAAACGCGCTATTTGCAGGAGTATCGGTTTCCCTCGGGCGATTCCGAATTGATCGAGCACCTGGGTGATCTCGGCGCGTGAGAGTTCACGGTTCTTTTCCGTCAGTGGATCGATTGAGGGGTAGAGCAAAAACTTCGGGATAGGCAGACGCTGCGCAAATCCAGGCAGCGAAAAGACAGCCGCGTCATATTTCAACACATGTCGACGAAACAGACTCCACACCGGTCGATGAGGCAGACCGGCATCCAGGTGGCAACGCCAGACCCACTTGCCACCTTTACGATGGTCCACGAGCGGAGCTGGTTGCGGATCATGGACAAAGACGAGATCTGCATCGAGATTCAATACCTTGGCATTCCTGGCGTTGACGTCCAGATACGTCTGGTACATCTCGTTGGTAATGGTTTCCTCACGTCCTTGCAGACCGTCAGTGATCCGGCGCGTGACATCGGTGAATTCCTGCGTGCCGGCAATGACTTCCCAACGCGCCTCGGTTCCCATTGCCTTCATGATGGGAACGATCCGTCGCAAGATTTCAGCCATCCCGCCGCCGTAGCGTACGGCGCTGATATGGAGAAACCTCTTGCCCTGTACTAGATGACTCAATCGATATAAGAAATCGATGGCCCCCTTCGGGGCCACCGCGCGATATTGCTCCAACTCTCTGATCATCGACCTTGCTCCCTCGTCCATTCAGCAACCATATTCATTGATGTCCGCAATGGTCCAGCCGGATGCGTCACGACTCTGTAGACACAGCAGCCTGTCTGTGCACATCACTGCTGAAACAGAGGGACCGCGCCCGATTGGACACTCACATGACGCGTCTCTTGGGGGCCCTGTTACAGCGCCGTCAGTTCGATCCCATAGGGTTCCGTCTCCGTATGTTCCGGCATGAGGTTCAGCCAGTAATATCCGTAGGGCGCCAGCGTCAGGGCATAAGGACGATCTGTCACCTGAGGAAACTGCGACTCGCCCAACAGTTCGACCGGCAGAGAGCCGGCGAATTCTTTGAGGTCCAACTCCACCGATTGTGCCGACCCGGCCAGATTATGGACAAGCAGCAGCGCCATGTTTTCGTGCCGTCTCACATACGCCAGAACCTTGTCGTTCGCCGGCTGCAGAAACGCCATCGTCCCCCGCCCGAATGCGGGATACCGCCGGCGTGCGGCGATCATCCGTTTCATCCAATGCAACAGCGAATGGGAAATTTCTTTCTGGAACTCCACGTTGATCGATTGGTAGCCGTAGGTCGGATCGGCCACCAGCGGTAAATACAAACGGGCCGGATCGCACGTCGAGAATCCCGCATTCCGATCCATGGTCCACTGCATGGGCGTTCTCACTCCGTCCCGGTCCTTCAGTTGAATGTTGTCTCCCATACCGATTTCATCCCCGTAATAAATAATCGGGCTGCCGGGCATCGTGAAGACCAGACTGTTGAGCAGCTCGATCTTGCGCCGGTCGTTATCCAAAAGCGGTGCGAGTCGTCGTGCAATGCCGATATTGCGCCGCATCTTCGGGTCGCGCGCATACGTGTAATACATGTAGTCGCGCTCTTCGCCGGAACACATCTCCAGCGTGAGCTCGTCGTGGTTGCGGAGAAAGAGGCACCACTGGCAATTCGGCGGGATCTCCGGCGTATGCGTAAACATGTCGACGATCGGATCGCGCGTTTCACTTCGCACCCCCATATAGAGTCGCGGCATAAGCGGAAAGTGGAACGCCATATGGAATTCATCGCCGTTTCCAAAATAGGGACGCACATCGGATGGCCATTGATTCGCCTCGGCCAGTAGAATACGGCCTTGATACGTTTCATCGATACGACGACGAATATCCTTCAAGTAGTCGTGTGTCTCGGGCAAGTTCTCACAAATCGTGCCTTCACGTTCGAATAAGTACGGCACCGCATCGCAACGAAATCCGTCCAGCCCCTGGTCAAGCCAAAACGCCATCGTCTCGAGCATCGCTTGCCGGACTTCCGAGTTGGCATAATTCAAATCCGGTTGATGACTGAAGAATCGGTGCCAGTAGAAGGCTTTCGCCTCCGAATCCCATGTCCAATTTGATTTTTCTGTATCGATAAAAATGATCCGCGCTTTGCCGTACTTGCGATCGTTGTCGCTCCAGACATAGAAGTGGCGCTTGAGCGATTGTGGGGATTGCCGGGCTTCCTGAAACCACGGATGCTGATCGGAAGTGTGATTCAACACCAAATCGACGATCACGCGCATGCCGCGCCGATGCGCCTCATCCAGAAAACGGCGTACGTCGTCTGTCGTGCCGTATTGTTCAGCCACACTGCGGAAATCAGCCACATCGTATCCATCATCCCGCAACGGCGAGGGATAAAATGGGAGCAGCCAGAGACAATCCACGCCGAGCCATTGGAGGTAGTCCAGTTTCCCGATCAAGCCCTGGAAATCACCGATCCCGTCCCCATTCCCGTCGGCAAACGCCTTCACGTGGATCTCGTAAAACACCGCGTCTTTGTACCAGAGGGGATCCGCGCTCAACATGGTCCGATGGCCTACTCCGTTTATGTTCCAGCTGATTTCGCCAACTGCTCATCGCACATGGTCAGGACGTTCGATCGCAGTCGCTCCAGACTGCCGAGATAGGGGTTCAACGCTTTCATCCGATCGGCCAGATCCGGCAACTTCAGACTGCCCCTAAACCAGGCAGAAAAATCATTCTCTTCACGCTGCAACCGCAAGTGCGCTTCGAATACGTGATAATAAATGGCGCTGGAATCGACGTCCGAAATAGCATCGCGAAACTCACGAAGTGTCCGCACTTCTACACCGGTGGGCACTTCCAAAATACGCGATCGATTGAAGTAGAACGGCGCCCCAAACCCCGTGCGTGGAACTGCCGTCATGCCGGATAGGTGGTCGTCGATCAGGGAAATGAGTTCTTCCCGAAGCGCCTCCAAACTCTGAAAATCGAATGGATCCACCACGGACAGTCGCTCGGCCAGAACATGATCCTGGACTTGCTGGGCCGCCCATTGGGCGAAGTCGTTCGGATAGGTGCGTTCAATGAACGGCGTCCTAAGAAAATAGCTGTGCGTATGGTAATACACCGAGTCGAGCGGAACTTCTTCCAGCATCTCCACCAACTGGCGTTCGTCCACAGCCTGTTTCCCGAGAATCTCTTGAATTTCGCTGCATCCGATGAATCGGAATGTTGCGTCGGCATGCGTCGTTGTCACGATTCTCCCTTCTTCATTCGGCAGCACAATTAGGCCGACAATGCGACAGTGTGGAGGTCTCCGATCACTCCATAATCTCCGATCGGCTTATAGGCCATACCTGTCCTTCCCCGATGTCACGCTAGACGCTCTGAACCAAGCGCCTGACCCCTTGGAGCGGGATCGACAACCAATCCGGTCGATTCCTCATTTCATATCGCAATTCGTAGAGGGCCTTATCAAGTTCGTACACGCGAATGACCTGGAGCGCCTCCTCCCAGGTCGCCAGGGAAAAGACCGCCTCTCCCGGTCGAGCTACCGAACAGTAGCCGTCGAGAAAGGAGGCGCGAACGCCGCCTTCCCATTCCGTCATCAACTCGACATCCGTTGAAGACACCTTCGGGCGCTGCTTCAAGACGGCGTGAGTCGCGTAATTGAATGAGCGCAGCATTCCCCCGACATCTTTTAAGGGGCAGACCTTGGCGCGCCGCTCCTCAAGCGGCCTGGCAGGCTCTCCTTCGAAATCGATCACCACAAAACCATCGGTCGTTTTGAGTACTTGACCGAGATGATAATCTCCGTGGTGTCGGATCTTTGCCGCCCTTGCTTGAGCCAAGAACCGGAGGTCGTCGAACCGGTCACGGCAAGCCGTTTCCAGCTCAGTCACCTCGTCACTCATCAAACCGGCCGCCGACTGCTGCTCCGGCTGAAGCGCACGCAAATCGTGACAAACTTCTGTGAGCTGTTTCGTCATTCCCATCTTCCACTGATCGACATCGCGCAGTGTGATCGGTTCCGGACGAAACGCCTCCGGTTCCGGCCGAGAAGCCAGCGCCATATGCAAACCAGCCGTGATCTCTCCGAGCCGTCGAAACTGGGCCAAGAACGGACCGGAAATTGCCGCGACTGTGTTTGAGAGGTTGTCCCCGCGGCCTATGACCACCTTACCGCTCTCATCACCGCTCTCATCCAAAAGTTTCCCAAGATGGGCCAACGTATAGGACCATCCATCACCGACGTTCGGTACGAATCGCTGGAGTACCGCGACCGTTGCCGGCTGCGTCTCGTCCGTTACATCGCTGTCATACGTGACGATGCCGAGCAGGGCCGGCACATCACGACAGGTTGTGTGCGTCGTCAGGAATTCCAAGACCTCGCTATCGGGATGGATCCCTGCGTCCAGCTTGCGGATCAGCTTGACGATCGCCCGCCGGTCCAAGATGGCCGACGTATTGCTCTGTTCAGCGGACAAGACCTTGGCTTCCCGCACAGGTTTTGCCAATTCCTCCCGCCCCTGCGGCACGGCACGGCCACTGAGACATCCGAGCTGCCCTGCCAGCTCCCGGCCTTGTGCCATCATCTCGTACAAACTCATCCAGGTTTCTGAATCTCCGGTTGCATCACAGACCCACTCATTGGCTGAAACGTCTGTGAGCTCGACGATCGCCCTGCCATCGTCCTGCCCCATTCTTGGTCTGATCGTCAACGGCATCACATATTGCTCCTCTGCGCCGCCTCGATACTCGACCGACGCCATCGCCAACAGGCGGCGACCGACCCCATGAGACAGGTCGAATGCATCGGCAATACGCACATCCGTTAACGGCTTCCCCTTCCCACCGAACCATCGCTGCCGCTGGAGAAATTCGGTGAGGAGGCGACGCCCCTGTCCGCCCAGCGCGACCAAAGTCTGTTGAATCCATGCCTGCTGTTCGGCTTGCCCCATCGATTTCGTCCTCACGAAAAGAAATCGACTTCCTGCTCTCGATGCGTCCAACGCCGCACCACGAAAATGGCCGCCGGCTCGTCCTGCGGATCCAATCGTACAATGTAGCTGTCGCCGATCATGAGATCGCGCCGATCAGTGATCACATTGTGCAATTGATAGGTGTCTTCCGATTTGATGCCAAGCGCGTCGATCGGAATCCGAAGATGAGCTTCCTGATAGTGGAACGGGCTGAGATTGACCGCCACGAGCACCGAGTTCCGCTTATCGACCGTACTTTTCCCGAAGAACACAACCTGGTCGTTACTAGACTCATAGAATTCGAGATTCTCCAGCTCATGCAGCGCGGGATTGTCTTGCCTGATTCGATTGATCAACGTGACATAGTCGACGATATGGCCTGGTCGATCCCAATCCCATACCTTAATCTCATATTTCTCCGAATCGAGATATTCCTCTCTCCCCGGCAACGCTCGGTTTTCGCCCAGCTCATACCCGCTGTAGATGCCGTACGAAGGCGATAACGTCGCTGCCAGTACCAACCGGAATTTGAAGGCAGGGCGGCCCCCTTGCTGAAGAATCTCCGGTAAAATGTCAGGCGTATTCGTGAAAAAGTTCGGCCGGAAATACTCCTTCATCTCGGTCTGGGACAACTCCGTCATATACTCGGTCAATTCCTGCTTGAAGTTCCGCCAGGTGAAGTAGGTATACGATTGGGTAAACCCGGCTTTGGCCAGCGCCTTCATCATCTTCGGCTTGGTGAACGCTTCTGAGAGGAACAGCACGTCGGGATACTGCGCCTGCACCTCCCTGATCAACCAGCCCCAAAAACTCACCGGCTTGGTATGCGGATTGTCGACGCGGAAGATTCTCACGCCATGGCTCACCCAAAAAAGGATGACGCGTTTCATCTCATTCCACAGCCCGCGCCAATCCTGACAATAAAAATCAACGTTGAAGATGTCCTGATATTTCTTGGGAGGATTCTCCGCGTACTTGATCGTGCCGTCCGGACGGTGCGCGAACCACTCAGGATGCTCCTTCACATAGGGATGGTCCGGCGAGCAGTTGATGGCAAAATCCAACGCGAGCTCCATTCCCTGAGCACGAACAGCTTTTTCGAATCGATCGAAGTCTTCGATCGTACCCAGGCTTGGGTCCACCGCATCGTGGCCGCCCAGTTCGTTTCCGATCGCATAAGGACTGCCGGGATCGGTCGGAGTCGGGGTGAGGGAGTTGTTTTTCCCTTTGCGGTTCGTCCGGCCGATCGGATGGATCGGGGTCAGATACACCACATCGAACCCCATAGCCTTGATCGCCGGCAACCGCTTTTCACACTCCTTGAACGTCGAGCCTTTCCCTGGAATCGTCCCCTGTGAACGGGGGAATATTTCATACCAGGCTCCGAATCGCGCACGGACCCGATCGACGACCAACTCCAGCTCCCGATCGTATAGAGTCCAAGCCGTCCGCTCCTGGTGACATTCGACAAGTTTTGAAAGTTCTTCGTTAAGCGCCAGACTCAGCTGTGCCTCCTGCGTATCCGACGAACGCCATTGCTTGAGAAACTCCGCCAATCGAGTTTTGTCCCGCTCCCCCGCGCGCTTCGCCGTCCGCTCGATCAATGCTCGCCCTTCCAAAAGCTCGCTTTCAATACGCTCTCCTGCCTGGGATTTCTTGATCACCTCTTGCCGCCAGGATTCAAACATGTTCGTGAAGGCCCCGATGGTGTAGAGATAGCGCGCGTTTTCCCGGAGGTCGAAGTGGCCGGCCCATCTGTCGTTATCGACGTGCGACATCGCCGCCTCATGCCATGACGTTTCTTTGATCGTACGATACCGTAGCACGGCGGTCAGAACGTCGTGCCCTTCCTTGAAAATGTCGGCGAACACATCCAGACGATCTCCGACTTCACGCTTGATCGGGTACCGCCCGCCGTTGATCTCGGGTTGTACCGCTTCGATGATGATCGGTGACCACGTTTCAGGCTTCGCGTTCGTCCTAAGCCTCACCTGTAGATACCTCCTTTCAAGTGGCTCAAGATGTTCGAGTGCGACTCGGCTTCTCGCTATTGGGCAGCAGGATGCGCGGTGCGCCTCCCAAACTCACTCATTGACGCCGGACCCCTCTGACGCAACGGTCGAATCACTCATGTCGTCCGTTCCATCAAGGCAACCGGACACTCCTTCAGAATCTCGGCGGCATCCATGGCCTGACGACCCTCGTCCGGGAGGGTCCCCGACTGTCTCCCGGTTAGAACGTTCCGGTAGAGAGATCCTTCCTTCCACGAAGGCATCGTCACCTTCGTGTCGCCCCAGACACGCTCGCCGACTGGAAGTTCCGTGGGATTCTCGATCACACCGGTTAACAGGCGCGGAACGACAACGACCGCGGCCTGGTCTCCATGAATCCGTGCGAACGCGAAGAGATGTTCTCGCTTCGCCCCCGACACCTGGAGCGGGACGTACTCCCCCTGTCTGAACAACTCGGCATGTTCTCGTCGGTACCACAATCCTTGGGTCGTGAGCCACAGTTTGATCCGTCCATCCGCTCGGTGGGTCAGGAGATCGTTCAAGAGATCTTGCCGAGCCTGCGCCGAATCAGCAACTTGCCTCACGGCAGCGAGGACCGTCCGTCTTATTCCAAAATCCACAGGCCGTCGATTGTCCGGGTCAACCAGATTGAAGTCCCAGAGTTCCGTGCCCTGATAGAAATCCGGCACGCCGGGCGCCGTGATCTTGATCAGCAGCTGCGCAAGTGAATTGTACATCCCATACTGCGCAATCCTACGCTGGAACGGGAGGAAGTCATCAAGAAAGTCTTTCGCTTTTGATCCGTTGAGAACCCCTGCCACAAATTGGCGCATGGCCTCTTCATACTCATGATCAGAATTCACCCAACTCGTGTGAACCTTCGCCTCTCTAATCGCTTTGTTCATGTAGTTTTGGATCCTTGCGCAAAACTCTTCGTACCCCCGCTTATCGAGTTGGGTCAGCGGCCAGGCGCCGATCAGAGTTTGGTAGAGGAGGTATTCATCATCCGCATTCGGCGCCAGGCCCTGCTCTGCGGAAACCTTCCACTTTCGATTCGCCTTGCTCCACTGGGTCACCCGCTGGCTCCAGAGCTTCGGCACTTCCGACAGCACCGAAATGCGGGTACGCACATCTTCCCCGCGTTTCGTATCATGCGTCGCGGTGGCCGATAGGGTGGCCGGCCACCGGCCCTGTCGCTCCTTCAACCGTTGGTGTGCCGTCGTCGGTGTCGTGCCGAAATGCTGTGGGTCGGCACCCACTTCGTTCAACGAGACGAGCCGATGGTAACGGTAGAATGCCGTGTCTTCGATGCCTTTCGCCGTCACCGGACTCGTCGTCTGCTGAAACTTCATGACGAACCGAAGGCGCTCGGCGTCGTGCGCCTCGCGCGAATCCGCCGCTTGCAAGAGAAGATCTCGAACAAATTCAAAGACCAATCCACTGAGCGCGGGATTGCGACGTTTGGCCTTGGTCACGGCCTGCCAAATAAAGGCCCGGTCTCGATCCAGTATCCCCTCAGGCGACGCGGTGATATAGGTCCGGTAGACCGGAAAACAGGCGATGATTTCCCGAATCGCATGCGTCAAGCTGTTGAGCGTGTAGTCGCGGGACCGTCGATCCCGCTCCGACAAGCGATTCAACTGATGGCCCAAGACGTTCAATTCGCTCGCCATCGAGACATTCATGATCAACCGCTTGCACTGGTAGGCCAACTCCTCAAAGGTGCCTTCCTTGTCGACGAAACGGGCGTAGGCCGCGTCGATTGAACGCTCGTTGGCGCGATTCACGAAAAGCCCGTTGAGAAGCGCCAAGAAGTCGTACCCCGTGGTGCCATGAACCGGCCATGACTCGGGAATCTTTTCGTTGGCACCAAGAATCTTTTCGACGATCAGATACAGCGGTCTGGTTTCCGAGTCGGCAACCTCCGGCCATTCCTTTCTCGCCCACCCCTGGAGTTTCTGAAGATAGTCAGGCGGGTCGTAGAGACCATCCACATGGTCGATACGAAGGCCGGTCACCGCCCCTTCTTTCAGCAGTCGAAACACCAACTGATGCGACGCCTCGAAGACCTCGGGATTTTCCATCCGAAGGGCGGCGAGCTCGTTGATATCGAAAAACCTCCGGTAGTTGATCTCTTCAGCCGCAACCCGCCAGTCAGCCAGGCGATAGGCTTGATCGTTTAACAGCGTATCGAGCAGGTCGAAGCTGCGTGGGTCGCCCTTGATTCCGTTGACCTGCCGAACGTTCTCGTCCAGAAAACTCCGGATGGCCGCATAACCTTCCATCAGGGCCGACAGACGGCGACGGATAATCTCCTTCTCCCGATAGCGTACAACGACTGCCTCCGGATCGAGCGCGTCGCGCGGGGGTAAATGCGTGAGGGCCGTGATGATACTCTGTAGTTCCATCACGTGGGGGCTGCCGGCTCCCTCTGCGGCAACGAATTCTGTGAGACGATGTGTCAGGATGCGGACGGACGCTTTAGGCGCCACCGGAAGACGATGCTCATAGTAGCGGACGATGTATCGCCCGTCCTGATATTCTATCTGTAATTCTTGGTTTTCCAGTACGACGCCGTATTGATTGCCCAGGATCGGCAGGAGCACCTTGTTCCGCAGTTCAGTCTTGAGCGGGTCCCAATCGATATCGAAAAAAGAGGCGTACGGTGAGATGGGCCCATTCTCGAGTACATCCTGCCACCATGCGTTGATCTGTTGGGTGATGCCCATATGGTTCGGCACAACATCCAGCAGGTGGCCCATTCCATGTCGCTGCAACTCCTCGATCATCGCCCGATAGTCGTCTTCGCTTCCGATTTCAGGATTCAGCGTCGTCGGATCGACCACGTCGTACCCGTGGAGGCTACCGGGGACTGCCCTGAAATAAGGGGAGCAATAAAGATCCGTGATGCCAAGGTCGTCCAAATAGGGGATGAGGTGTGTCGCGTCTTGGAAGGTGAATGTGCGATTAAGTTGAAGGCGGTAGGTGGCGACTGGGATTCGTGGCATTGCGATTGGTGTCACGAGCATGTCCTACAGCACGTTGGATCAACCCGCTCAACACCCGAACACTCGAGTGGGATCATAAGGCTAGTCGGCGATCACGTGCGCGCTGGTGGGTTTGGGGGTTCCCCAGTTCTCCTCGGTACCTGCGTTCGCCTGTAGGACGCGCAACAACCGGCTTTCGGTTTGTCGATCGTGGTGTCCTATCAGCTGATCCGTCTCACGAACTCGTTTTCTGTCCTCCATCAATACGTAGGTCAACTCCGCCAGGATCTTGTTCTGCGCCTGTACTTGCGCCCGTAACATTCGGACCTCGTGAACGAGGTCTGGCTCGCGTGGCACGGCTTCCAGAGCGGGCGATGCAGCGATCTGTAGCCGCTCTTCAGACACTTGGGGTTGAGGTCGAACCCATCCGGCTGCCTTGGCCGTTTCATCTCGAAGAGCGTGAGCCGTCGTGCTTGCACCCTGAAGAATAAAAGACACCCCGCTTCCTAAAACTTTGGCGGTGTTCCAACCTAGTTCCGTCGCTCTCCAAGACTTTCGGTGCAACCAACTCACGAATAGGGCCGCTTGTTGAACACAGGTCTGTGCGACACGTTGCGCCCGTCCACAGGACAGATGGACTCGTGTCCGTAGTGGAACCAGTTCCGACCCGACCGGCCTGAGTGACGGATCAGGACGCGCCACGATGGTCAACATCTTGACAGGCCTCGTCAGGCTCAGCCTTTTCTTACTCATACGACTCCTCCCTGTATGTCTTCCTTCCTTGGTCGATCATGGGGAATTCCACGGAACTGTCTGGGTAACACGACCAGGTTGGACCGTGAGACGTGATATCGTTTGCGATCCTGTGCCGGATTCAATCCCATTTCGGAACCGGCGGGGATCACGTTGAACCGATCTGCAACCACTCGTCGAAGATGCGATTTTGCGCCGACGACTGAGCCGTCGAGGATGATGCACTCTTCGATCTTAGTGCCCGATTCGATGCGCACATTCCGACCGATGACAGAACGCCTGATGTCAGCATCAAGAACCTGGCTCCCCTGCCCGATCATGGAATCCTCGACATAGGCCTTCGCCAAACTTGCAGTCGGGCCATCGAACGTGTCGGTGAGGATGGGCCAGTCTCCATTTCGCAGGTCAAAAATCGGACATTCCCCAAGAATATCCAAGTGGGCCTGCCAGTAGGCCTCCAATGTCCCAACATCCCGCCAATATCCTCGCTCCTCATAGGGTTTGAGGCCCGGAACAACATTCTGCATGAAATTGTAGGCCACCACGTGGTTTTTTTTCATGATGGAGGGAATCACGTCGCGACCGAAGTCGTGAGACCCTTCTTTTCTGGCATCTTCGGACAATACTTTCAGCAAGACATCCGTCTCAAAGATATAGTTGCCCATTGACGAGAAGGCATGTTCCGGATCAGAAGGCATCGGTTTTGGATGTTTTGGTTTTTCCGCGAAACCTACGATCCGATCATTCGTATCGGTCTCGATGATTCCGAATCCACGCGCAGCATGGAGAGGAACCGGCCTGGCCGCGACTGTCACATCGGCCCGCCGTTCCTGATGAAATCGTACCATCTGACCGATATCCATTCGGTAAATATGGTCGGCGCCGAACACGGCCACCAGGTCCGGCGAAAAATCTTCGATGAGATTCAGATTGTGAAAGACCGCATCGGCGGTACCTTCGTACCAGCCGCCGCCGGCCTTCATCTGCGGTGGGACGACCGTAATGAATTGCCGCTTAATCCGTCCACCAATCCGCCACGCTCGCCGCAAATGCTCGATCAGCGATTGCGAACGGTACTGCACCAGCACGTACATCGCCATGATGTCGGAGTTCAAGAAGTTGCTCAGCACAAAGTCGACGATGCGATACTTTCCTCCGAACGGCACCGCCGGTTTGCTGCGGACTTCCGTGAGCGGCATGAGCCGTTCACCTTTGCCTCCAGCCATCACGATCGCCAGCACACGTTTTCCTGTGCTGCTCAAATCGTTTTCTCCCTCCTCCTCATACTTCATACTGCGCTCTTCACAGACTTTCCGCAAGCGGCTTTCACCACCAGAGGCTATTCCAGTGAGATCACGTCAGTGTTATCTCCTGGATCCTTGTGGACGTCCATGGTCGTCTGTTCCTCACCGGGATCCATTGCCTGCTTTCAGCAGAGGCTGGAGACTTCGATCGAGCAAGTCCACAAAATATTGGCGCCTGCGTTCGGTAGATTCCTGGCCTTCAAACAACACATCATAGGTCAAAACCCCCGATGTATAAGCTGCCATCGCCCTGGCGATGTCTCGTGCGCTCCCAGACTGATCGACAACACTCATGGCCGGTTTGATGAGTTCCGCAAGCCGGTCTAAGTGGGCGTCGTAGATGGCCCGCAAGTCATTCGCCACACCCACCTGAAGTTGCATCATACCCCTGACCTGGTGAAAAAAGAGCAGATACTCAGGGGAATCCAGAAAGAAGTCCACCCGCGCTTCAATGGCCGCCGAGAGAGTCTTCGGTCCTCTCGGAACCTTCTGGACGGCCTGCTCCGTCTTGGCCGTCAATGTATCCAACCCTTCTTTGAGCAAGGCGCAAATGATCGCTTCTTTGGAATCAAAATACTTGTAGAAGGTCCCCTTTCCCTGGTCGGCCAATTCCGTGATGTCTTCGATCTTCGCCCAATAGATTCCCTTTTCCGAAAACAGCCGCCGCGCGACTTCCAAGAGCCGCCTGTTCGTTCTGGCCTTTCGTCTCTCGACCCGCGAGAGCAATGCTTCAGCCGGTGTGCTCATCGTCGTCCCTTTCACCTCCCTATGCAGTCGGACCGAGACTCCCGTCGATATTGATCCCGACGTTGCGTATGGAATTGAAGGTGCCGTGCTCGTTCATGACTCGTTGGAGGTTGAGCGGATCCTCTTCCCATCGCTCCCCATTGACGACGAATTTGTATTGGTAGGTACCTGGGGGCAACAAGACCTTCACCTTCCAGAGCCCACCGGCGTCTCGTTTCATCGGCTTCCCCTCCGGGCTCCACTGATTGAAATCTCCCACCAAGGCCACGACTCGGGCCGACGGATCGAAATATTCAAACACGACCGATTCTTTCTTCGGTGCCTTCCTGGTGGGGGTAGGTCGAGTCGAAGAAGACTTTTTCTTCACTGGCTCTTTCATTCATTCCTCCTTACCATCCATGCATTGCGATTGTTTTTTGCATCAAGAGATCGCTAGGGTCTCTACGTCGCTTGCTACACCAACTCATTTTTCACTTTCAACACTATTTATGCAACCCCCACCAACTCAGTCGGAAACGCCGGGACCTTCCCAATCTTGCGCAGGCTCTGCACGATGCGTTTCGGCCGTCCCCAATCACTCCAGAGAACATCCTTGACGTTGAACGCCGATATAGTGTGAGCAACGCGCTCCAAAACATCTCTGGAGAAGTTGTGCCTCGGCATCGTTTTGTAGAGTTCGTCTAAAACTCTCGCTTCCCTCGATTCGCCCACGGCCGGCAAGAAGTTCTCAAACAGGCCCATCATAGCAGGCAGTACTCTCCTCCCCAGTTTCCAGAGAGTTTTGACTTTCGCCACGATGATCATGGTGTTCCACAGCACCTGTCCTTCTGCGAATGTCCTCGCCAGATGTCGCTCCGGCTTCTCAATAAACCGTTTGACGTGCCACAGAGAATGGGTACCATACCCACCGACATACCGATCCAATCGGATGTACCCATAATCCAGATCAACACCGTCAGGTTGGATGCCCAGGAGAATCAACCGATCTTTAAGGAGATCCATGGTCAACACCGCGTGTCTGCCCGCCTCAACCAACCGTGCTTCGGGGTGGACGAAGTGGTCAGACGGATAGATCACGACCGTCGCGTCGGGATCGGCCGCTCGAACATAGGTGAGAGGCAGAAAAACTCCCGGTGCTGTATCACAATTGGCTGGTTGCACCACAAGAACCCCACCCCGATCATGCAATTGACTGCGGGCGGTCTCTTCATGACTCGCACCGACGACGGTCCCTCTGCGTCCAGGACCCGTGAGTGTGTCAGCCCGATCAACCGTATGTTGAAGCATGGATCTCGTGCCGGTGAAGCTACAATATTGTTTCGGCCGATCTTCCCCTAACCATTCCTTAATCATGGGCGCCAATCTCGTTCCCTCTCCGCCGGCCAGGACAATCGACCAGAGGTGAGGGATGACATCCACCGTGTTGCGCACGTTCCCTTGTTCGCTGGTTTGGATGGTCATTCGTTTCCTCCTTTCTGTCGGGTCCTTCGTTCATGTCCGACGTCGGGGATCACACCTCACCGTGAGGAGCCATCACTGGTTTGTCGGCACCAACACGATCTCAACCCGGCGATTTTGGGCCCGACCGGCAGGCGTGTCATTATCCGCGATGGGTTTGCTTTCCCCATACCCTTTGATTTCCATCCGTTCTGCCGCAATCCCTCCGGCAAGGAGAATCGTTTGAACCGATTGGGCACGGGACTCAGAGAGGGACCGGTTATACTCGTTCGACCCCACCGAATCGGTATGCCCCTCGATGAGCAGATGGTGATCCGGCACTGCCGCCAGAGCCTGCGCGATTTTCGTCAGCTGCATGTGCATCGCCGGCTTGACGTCCGCCTTATTAAAGTTGAAATAGATATTCCCGGGCAACGTAACGATGAGTCCACGGGCTTCCTCACGCACCTTCGCCAGGCGTGACAATGTGGCGGTTAACTCTGCGCGCGATTGTTCATGTTCCGCACGAAGCCGAGCAAGCTCTCGTTCGGCCTGCTCGGCGCGGGCCTGTTCGGCCGCCAGCGCCGCGAGCTTTTCTTGCTCCTCGCGAAGTCGGACGGCCTCAGCCTCGGCACGGGCTTGTTCCGCCGCCAGCGCGAGTTTCTCCTGTGCCTGGGCCGCCAGCGCCAGTTTCTCCTGCTGCTCGCGAAGCCGGGTAGCCTCCTCTTCTGCGCGCGTCCGCTCGGCTGCCAACTTTTCCTTGGCCTCACGGAGCGCCTGTTCTTGCTCGTTGGCAAGGGCCTGCATCCGTTCAAGTTCCGCTTCCTGCCCTTTTTTTCTGAGCATGATAATCTCGGCGTCGCGCAGGGCAATCGCTTGACGGGTCTTCCGGTCATTTTCACGACGGAGGGTTTCGTCCGCCACCTGAGCCTCTGCGGCATACTGTGCTTTCCGCGCCTCGGCTTCGGCCAGCCGGGCCTGGTGAAGAATGGCCGACGCATCGTGGTCCTTGTCCCAGGACTTGTTCGCGGCATCCAAGTTCGCGGCAGCGGAGTCATACGTACGTGTCGCGCGTGTATCGGCATTCGCGGACTTGGCATCTTGGAGGGCAAGACGTGCGTCGACGAGCTCTTTCGGTGGTGGACCGGGAGCCGCGCAAGCCGTCACGATCAGGGTACCTAAGAGTATGGAGCTGAAACTCAATGTCCTGTTTTGCATGGTGCCTCCTTTTTCCTCTCGGTTCTTCATGTCTCAAGCCTCTCGTTGCTCAGCCTCCAGGACAAAGCCAGATTATGGAACCTGCAATTGTTTCTGCAACGCTTTAGCTTGAACCTCAAGCTCGTCGGCTTGCTGACGCACCATGGCCGCCTCGCTCTTCTTCTGTTCAGCTTCAGCCTGGGCCCGCGCCGCTTCGGCATAGGTCGTCGTCTCAAGCAGACGCTCGCGTGCCACCGTGTGATCGCTTTTACCTGAAGCCTGCTGAGCAGCACCGAGAGTCTGCCGGGCTTTCTGCAGGAGGTCCGGAGCGCGTTTGAAGGCTCCTGCCGATTCAGCGCTACGGATCGTCGCTTCGGTTTCCGCCAGTTGCGCTGGGGTCACCGGCGTGCCACTCGACGCGCAGCCGATTGCTATGGACGATATCGCGAGAATTAGTGGTAGCCCAATAGTGGTCTTCATAGGGAACTCCTTTTCGTATTGTGGAATTTCTCCGTCCCAACCAACATTCGCTGGCTGTCTCTTGAAACTCCAGGCCCAACCACGTGGACAGCCCTAGCTGCTACCTGAACGTACCGACCACGCCAGTTGGCCTGCTGGATCAACGGGTCACACCGAAACCCTCTACTTCAGCGCATCCCTTCCGGTGCATCACGCCGCAGTCAAACGTTCCCACGTGCGACGATCCCTCGTTTGCCCTCGATATGGTTTGGGCGGTATAGCCATCCGGTGCGTAAGCACCACGGGGTCGACGACTTCGCCGCAATTGATACAGCGCCACCCCTCGAACAGTACACGCCCTGTGTCATCTCTCAGATCCACAAAAGAATCGCGAATCATGTACCCTCTACACCGTTGACAATGCATAACCACCTCCTTTTCACCATGCGTCTACTGACGTGAACGTCTCACTTCAAGTCGTTCCTTGCCAGTTCACAGGTTCACAAAGTTGCGGCCCCGTTCAACTGCTTTCTGGATCTTTTCGGTCGCCTCTTCAGTCACATCTCCGGCCCTGTCCCGAACATCCTCAGCGAAATCCGCAATCCGGCGGCGAGTTCGAGTCCCTGACTGCGGAGCGTAAAGCAACCCTGCCGTTCCACCGACCAAACAGCCCGCCATAAATGACACCCCTAATGCCATCAATCCATACCGTGCGTTCATCATCGTGCACCTTCCTTTCATTTCATTGTGTAACGGAATCTGACTGCGACTTATCTTCTCCCTTCTTGCCTGTCCTTGCCGTGGCACCGTGCGTGAGGTCCCGTTCTGATGATGCTCCAAACTGCATCAACATTAGGGGTGTCGATCGAGAGATTCTCCGCCATACACGCCCGATTCGTCCCTCACGGCGTCTGACCTGTGTGATGAGTCCGCGCATTGTCCTCATACACCCTCCTCTCGCCCGCTCAGAGTGTCCGGACCAAGCAATTGCGGCCACTGCTGCTGAAAGAGAACGTCGA
>CABVRV010000007.1:0-37832 GCA_902500755.1 uncultured Nitrospira sp. | reverse complement strand
CTCAGAGTGTCCGGACCAAGCAATTGCGGCCACTGCTGCTGAAAGAGAACGTCGAATCCCGTTTTGGTTCCAAATCTCCTGATGATCGCCGCTTGCTCCGACCGCCGCCAACAACACCGGTTTACCTCGATTGCCATATCAAGTCATTCATGACTATATATTCATACATGACTGTATAGTCACTTTTAACATTTACCGCTACTCATGTCAAGCTACTCCGACGCATATCTGTCAAAATCTCCTTGAGTCGCTCCCGTCAACTGCTACGCCCACACCCTAAGATTTCAATGCCCTGCATTACTAAGGATCGCCAATTCCAAGGTCATCCGTCCACCGATTCCTCAAACCATATTGGCCCGACTCCTACTACGAGAAAATGACAACGAACTCGTGTCACCAAATGGACCATCGAGGAAATCAGAAGCCCGCACTACGTGCTTGTGGCACACGAAGGAAGGAAATCCGCCAGCAAAGGAAGAGGGACTCTGGAGTCTTGGACGAGTTCAGGGTCGGCGACTATGCCAAGGTCTATACACCATCAGTGGAACACGTCATAGCGATCCGCTTAACCCAATTCACGAGGATAGGGCACAATGACTTCTCTATTCGTGGCACTCATTCTGGCGATTCTCATCGCCGTCTTCGCCCTGCAAAATACGTTTCCCGTGACGGTCCAGTTCCTCTTCTGGCAGTACCAAACCTCGTTGGTCCTGGTGATACTCGCCTTGACTGCCATTGCGGCACCGCCGACGATCATGCAGGCGAGTCTTTACCATCCGCATCGGTTCTCATGGCCAAAAACCAGGCGACTTCGGCTCCCAGAATGAAAACAAGCGAGACGTAATAGAGCCACATAAAGAAAAACATCAGGCCGCCCAACGTCCCATACAACACGAGGGACTCTTGGGCCATGGATACGTACCAGGCAAATCCCCAGCGCGCCAGCTGGAAGAGCAGTGTCGCAGCCAAAGCACCGATGGCCAGTGCCGTCCACGGAAGCGTCACCGCCGGGGACACACGATACAGCACGTAGAACAGCGCAATCGTCGCGACAAACCCCAGAGCTCTATCCAGAACCATCAAGGCCGGCTCGAACAACACCGCCGATGACGGGTATCGTTTCGTGAGCGTCCAAGCGATCGTCAAGAACGACGTGTTGGCTACCACCACAAGCATCAGCACCGTCACGAGCAACGTCATGAGCAGGTCGATCCCAACCCCTCTGATGAACGTGCGAGACTGCTGCGCACGAAACACCTGATTGAGCACGAGCCGGACGGACCCGAAGAGAAAACTACTGAACACGACAAATGAAACGATCCCGGCAAAACCCAAAAGACCACGATCGGCGACGATCGCCGTCACGTTTTCCGCTTGCTGGGACTGCGGAAGAAATGCCCGCAAGAACGATTGAACCTCGTTCATGGCGCGCTCGG
Organism: uncultured Nitrospira sp.; assembly: GCA_902500755.1. Taxonomy (GTDB): domain Bacteria; phylum Nitrospirota; class Nitrospiria; order Nitrospirales; family Nitrospiraceae; genus Nitrospira_D. Next base: position 36,396 of record CABVRV010000007.1, on the reverse strand, counting down.
AGTCCAACACCGTATACCCGAGCAAGGAAACCACCAAGAGAGAAAGTGGGATGAAATAGAGGAGGAGGTTGAAGGCCAGTGCACTCGTGAAAAAGAACCCGTTGTCAACTATGAACTTCTCCACAACGGATCGGAGGAATCCCCAAGCCCCACCGACCCACCGGCGCCACGTTCGGCTCATGACTCGAAGCTTCCGAACACCACACCGGCCCGTCGAGCTCGATAGCTGTCCAGGAGGGCAAAACTGATGGCAACGACTAGTGGACCAGCCACAATACCCACTAATCCGAAAAACTGGATGCCACCCAATACCGCAAAGAAGGTCAGCAGCGTGTGCAACTTCGAGGCTTCGCCGACTACGATGGTCCGAACCACGTAATCGAGGACGGCAATGGCGACCCCCGAGACGCAGAGAATGGCTCCGGCTACATAGTCGCCTTTAATAAACGAGTACGGGGCTACCGGGAGCCAGACGATCCCGGCCCCGACGAGAGGCAAATACGCCAGTATCCCCATCACGGCACCCCACAGCAGTGGGACCGGTATCCCGGCAAGCCAAAACGCGAGGCCGCCCACGATGCCTTCGAGCGCGGCTACGAGCGTATTGCCGAGGACCGCGCCCCTCACTACCTCGCCGAATCGGTGGACCACCAACTGTTGGCGGGGTTCATCGAGAGGCAGGATATCTTTCAACCAATCCACCATGCCTTTGCCGTCACGGAAGAAATAAAACGTGCAGAGCAAGATGATACTGAGCTCCATCAGGCCGACGAGCACATTCTTCGCCACCTGGGTCAATTGCTCCACCAGCGCGCTCCCCAGTTGCGCCAAATTGTCCACCAACACAGACCGCAGGTCGGTGCCGGTCATCCGCTGAAACTCCTGAAGCTGCTCCAAGATCACCGTCGCCCAGGGGTGCACGCGCCATTGTTCGATCACGCCCGGTCCCTGTTCCAGGGTAGACACGACCGTCAGGTAGGTCCTGGCCAATTCTTTTCCGATCAAGAACGACAAGTACGCGAGGGGGAGAATCAGCCCGATCGTTACCGCCACAATCATCACAATGCGCTGAACGATCGTCGATCCCCGGTCAACTTCACGATTCTGCAATACTGTGGATAGAGTCCGTACGAAAGGACGGCGGACCAGATGAGTGCCGAGAAATAAGGACGAAAGGTAGCGAAGAGCAGGTAGCCCAAGCCGGCCAAGAAAAGAAGCGTGACCAGACGAGCGGTTGAGTCGAGAGTCTTCTTCCCCTCTTCGTCCATGAGAATGACTCCCGGTCCTGTTCTGCGACAGTGGCAGCTGGCCGGAACCAGCTCCTCAGCCTCGCGTTCTCTGAGACCCGATGGTCTGTGCCATCATATGGACCTCATCGAGCTTCGTCCAGTCTTCCCACGTGCTGCCGTGGGGACCGGCTTTGATCCGCCACGACGGGTAGGCGTGCTCACCCGGAACATTCGGCGTCTCGATATCCCCTAACAGATCTTCCAACGAGATCAGCACCAGCCGGCTGGGCGTGCGGGCAACGTAGGCATAGACGGCTCGACAGAGTTCGTCGGTCAAGCGCGGGACGGCATTGGCTTTTCGTGACGTGCCTGCCGGCAGAAGTTTTTCTCCGGATAGGGCGTCCAAGAGCGCTTGTTTGTCCCGAGCACGAGTGACCATGTCGCGCCTGAGCCATTCCGGTTGCTGATAGAGACCGAGTTGCGCTTTCAGCTCGATGTCCCGACCGATCCAATAACCGCGTAAAGTCGGGAGATCATGCGTGGTCACCGAGGCAGCGGCAGCCGTGGGAAACCGAGACGGTTTGGCAAATCGTCCGCGGGCGGTTTGTTCAAAGAGTAAGAGTCGGTAGGACAGCAACCCGCCCGCCATCAACCGGGTCCGGATCGACGGGGTCACCGTCCCCAGATCTTCCCCGATGACCATGACTCGCTCCCGATGGCTTTCGAGAGCCAGAATACCAAGAAGATCTTCGGCCGGGTATTTCACATAGGTCCCCTGGGCCGACACCAGCCCATCCGGAATCCAGAAGAGACGGAATAGGCCCATGGCGTGATCGATTCTGATCAGTCCGCAGGCCTCCATGGCCCGACGGTAACAGTGTGCAAACAAGCGATAGCCGTCCTTACCAATCCGACTTGGATGAAACGGCGACAGATTCCACCGTTGCCCATTGGGAGAAAACAGTTCCGGCGGGGTCCCGACCGACGCGGCCGCCACCAATTGATCTTGAAACGCCCAGGAATCCGCCCCGCCCGGGTCGATCCCGACCGCCATATCCTTATAGAGGCCGATGGCCATACCCGACCGCTTCGCCGCCGATTGCACGGCTTGGAGTTGTTGCTGGCACTGCCATTCGACATAGTGGAAAAATTGCAGTCGGTTCTGATCACGAATCGCGACCTGTTTGACTGCAGGCGACTCGGGATGCTGGTACGCCGGCGGCCAAGAACGCCATCCTTGTGAGTCGGTGCCGGCAACTTTCCCGCGATGGGTCATCTGTTCTTCCAAGGTGCGGAAGAGCGCGAACCGTTGCAGCGCCTCCCCCTGCTTCCGAACGAATCGGTGAAAGGCACGAGCCTTGGCTGTGTTTCGCGCAAGATGGTGCCGCTGAAACAGGCGAAAGAGCTCTTCCAGAACCCCCCGTTTGACCCGTTCAACCGCTTCATACTGTACCGTCGGACTCCGGCGCAGCGCGGCAAGTTTGGCCTGAAAGGCCGGTGCCCGTACTTTCGCTTGAATTGCGGAGGCCTCTCGAAATTCAGGAATCCCTTCGAGATCCAGGTAGAGCGAGTGATGAAAGAGCCGGCTGGATGGCGAATAGGGACTCACCTGCCCGGGCGGCAGCGCGTGAAGCGGATTCACCCCCAGAAGATCCGCTCCGAGTTCACTCCCTGCCCACTGAATCATCTCCTTGAGATCCCGAAAATCTCCGACACCCCAATTCTTGGTGCTGCGAAGGCCATAGAGTTGGATCGTGATACCCCAGGTTCTACCGGAACCCATGACTGCCGGATGCAGATAGCACTGGCGTGGGACGACGGCAAGCGCCATCGCCGCACATTGGCTGACCCCTGGCCCTGAGGCTTCCACCGTCAATGAATGGTAGCCGAGCGGCAGCGTGCGCGGAAACGGCAACGCCACTTCACAATAGCGCAAACCATCCTGAATCGTCGTAGCCAGAACTTTTATCCGTCTTCCGATGCTCCGCCCACTCAGAACTTCGCCCTGTTCTTTCCTGAGTCTCCACGTGAGCGTGATCTGCCGCAATTGATCACTAGCCACAGGCAAGCGGAGGGGCACTGTACGAGGGAGTTGATCTATCCGCACGACCATCACAGGATCCACCATCTCACGCCAGCGTTCCGAGCGAACCTCGCGCATCCTTTCGGTCACCTGCATCGAGTCCTGTGCGTCTACCCCCATCACCGAGAGAACCCGGCGAAGACTCGCATCGTTGACCGGGCGGCGAACGCCGCCCTCATCCACATACGAAGGAGCGACCCCGAATCGGGTCGCCAGTTGGCGGAGCCGGTCATCAGACACGGAAGCTCCCTGTGCGTTTTCCTTTCGTCGGCCGTTTCGCTGCATCGGCGCGACTCGCCGCAATTGCTTGTTCGGATGTACTTTTTTGCTCACCCCCCTTTCTTAGCACGAGCGATCTGCTTAGGATAGGCTGAATCGAAGACAAGGAGGATCATCCTATGGTACAGACCGAACACATCGAACGACTCCTCAACGCCGAACATTGGAATCCTCGTGAGCTGCTCGGCCCCCATCGCACCTCTGTGAACGGGTCGGACTCGCTCGTGATACGAACCTTTGCGCCGGACGCCACCGAGACACACGTGATTCTAGATACCCCCGGGCGCAAGCGGATACAGATGAACCGCGTTCATGAGTCAGGATTGTTTGAGGCGATCCTGGATGCGCTGAAGGAAACGCCGACATACCGAATCCGGATCACCGATTCTCACGGAACCGTCACGGAGCGCCACGATCCCTACGCCTTCCCTCCCTTGATCAGCGATCATGATCTGCACCTGTTTGCGGAGGGGAATCTTTTCAAAGGCTATGAGAGACTGGGCGCTCATCTCACAACCGTCGACGGAATCGCCGGCGTTCATTTCGTCGTCTGGGCCCCGAACGCCAAGCGAGTCAGCATCGTCGGCGGCTTCAACCACTGGGACGGCCGGTGCCATCAGATGATGAGTCGTGGGTCGACCGGGATCTGGGAGTTGTTCGTCCCGGATATTCCCGAAGGAACACTCTACAAATACGAAATCCGCTCCCGCTATGTCGACGCACCCTTCACCAAGGCTGATCCGTATGCATTCTCAGCGGAACTGCGGCCTCGCACGGCATCAATCGTTCGGGACCTTTCCGGCTATCGATGGAACGACCGAGCGTGGATGGACGCCCGCGCTACACGTGATCCGCTTACCGCACCTATGTCCATCTATGAGGTGCATCTGGGATCCTGGATGCGGGTACCTGAAGAGGAGAACCGCTGGCTCACATATCGCGAATTGGCCGATAAACTCATTCACTACGTCAAATACATGGGCTACACCCACATTGAACTGATGCCGGTCACCGAACATCCGTTCGACGGATCGTGGGGCTATCAAGCCACCGGCTACTTTGCCGCCACGAGTCGATTCGGCCCGCCGGAAGACTTCATGGCGTTCGTCGATGCCGCTCATCAAGCGGGAATCGGCATCATCATGGACTGGGCGCCGGCGCACTTTCCTGACGATGCGTATGGGTTGGCGTGGTTCGACGGCACACACCTCTATGATCACGAGGATCCGCGGCTTGGCTATCATCCGGAATGGAAGAGCCGCATCTTTAACTATGGCCGCGTGGAAGTCAAAAATTTCCTCCAGAACAGCGCGCTCTTCTGGTTGGACAAATATCATATCGACGGTCTTCGTGTGGACGCGGTGGCGTCGATGTTGTATCTGGACTATGGGAGAAACGCCGGCGAGTGGATCCCCAACCAGTTTGGCGGAAACGAAAACTTGGCGGCTGTCTCCTTTCTCAAAGAATTGAACGTGCTGGTCCACCAGGAACATCCCGGCGCGATCACAATCGCCGAGGAATCCACCGCCTGGCCGGGCGTTTCAAAGCCGACCTATACGGGGGGGTTGGGATTTACCTTCAAATGGAACATGGGCTGGATGCATGACATGCTGGACTATTTCGAAAAAGACTCCATCCATCGTAAGTATCACCAGAATCAAATTACATTTGGATTGCTCTATGCGTTCCATGAAAACTTCGTCCTGGTGCTGTCCCACGACGAAGTCGTGCACGGGAAGAAGGCGCTGCTCGACAAGATGCCTGGAGATCTCTGGCAACGCTTCGCGAACCTGCGCGCCCTCTATGGCTACATGTACGGCCATCCCGGGAAGAACATGCTCTTTATGGGAGGGGAATTCGGCCAGTGGTGGGAGTGGAACCATGACGACAGCCTGCAGTGGCATCTCTGCCAGCATGAATCGCACGCCGGCCTGCAACGGTACGTCCGCGATCTCAACTGGCTCTATCGAAACGAACCTGCGCTGCACGAGGTCGATTACGATTGGACCGGATTCCAGTGGATCGACATCAATGACACGGAGAATTCCGTCATCTCATTTCTCCGCAAGGCCAGAGACCCGAACAATCAAGTCGTCTGCGTGTGCAACTTCACGCCGGTTCCACGCCACGGATACCGCATTGGCGTGCCCTCCTTGGGCCACTATCGTGAGCTCTTGAACAGCGACGCTGAAACATATGGCGGAAGCAATATGGGCAACGGGGGCGGAGTGATGTCTGAGCCGATTTCTGCTCATGGATTTCCAAACTCGATCGTCCTGACTCTGCCTCCTCTCTCTGTCCTGTACTTCAAGGCAGGATGACTCTCCCTTAGTCACCGATCCGGCTCGGAACTGAAGTCGTCGTATCGGACGGGGTTACGTAGGGACGCCATCGCAAGCCAAGGTCGAGGATGCGTTGCAGCAACGCAGGATAGGGTAATGCTGCGCCTGCGACCGAGCTAGCAAAATCCTCGGTCGTCGCGATGTGCGGATTCGGGTTGGCTTCCAGCACATAGACCTGTCCATCCGAATCAAGTCGAAAATCGACCCTCGCATACCCGCTGAGTCCCAGACTGCGGTAGACACGCTTTGCAAGACTCTGGAGAATCTGCCGTTGCGATTCCGTCAGGTCGCCCGCCGCGCTGGAGCGGACACCGTATTTCTGCTGGTAGACTCGATTCCACTTCACTCGAGCTGTGGCGATCTTTCTGGTCTCTTCCGGCAATCGACTCATATCGAGCTCCCAGACCGGAAAGACATGCAGCCGTTGATTTCCCATCACACCAACATACAATTCACGTCCCTCGACATACCGTTCCACCAGCGCGCCCGTGCCGACGCTTTGGTGGATGAACTTGACTCGTTCTTGCAACTTGTCGTCATCCTCCACGATCGAGGCCTGAGAAATGCCCAGGGAGGCTTCCTCTGAGACGGATTTCACGATTAAGGGAAACGATAACTCCTTGGGCCGCCTGATCGATCGACCGAGAGGAACGGTGATGAACTCCGGAATCGGGATACGGTGGTAATAGAGAATCTTTTTGGCTAAACCTTTATCGCGGGCCAACATCAATCCTCTGGGATTACAGCCCGTGTACGGCACCTTGAGCAATTCGAGGTAGGACACCACGTTCTGATCATAGATGGCCACTCCGCTGAATTCCTCCAGGAGATTGAATGCAATGTGAGGTTTCCATTCATCCACTGCTTGGCGGATCACGGCAAGTTCGTGTTGGACACCCAGCGGGCGCACCTCATGCCCGATCTCGCGAAGTGTGCTGACGACTTCGTATTCGGTCCTCCACTCAACCGCGGTGAGATCGACCCCCTCGACCGTATCCGGCGGAATAAGGTCTTCATGCACCAGTATGAGGACGCGTAGCGGCTTCACAAGGTCACCCGATGATGGCCGCTGTGCAAGTGGTTCATCGTTTGAACCGTCAGCAGAATCGTGACATCGAGTGCGGCCTTCCCCTCCGAAATGGCCAGCCTAATACGTTGCTCTCCTCCACGCTAAGATCAAGGTCCCAGAAATGTAGATCGAGGAGTTTCTCATCAGACCAGGTGACCCACGCTGGTTCCTGCGACGAACGATACCGATGACTCTTCTGGTTGGAGACTGATTCACGATGCGAGCCTGCTTTCGCTTTGCCTATCACGCAAAACCCTTTCAATTTGAGGTTGGCTGGGCTGACTGCAATCCTGCCACATACAGAGGAGGCGGTGTTCCTTGTTTCGGCTCACCCCAGTAAATCGTTTGATGCGGGAACGGAATTTCGATCCCTTTGGCATCGAAAGTCTTCTTAATCCGACGATTCATCTCCCGCCCTGTCCGCCATTGTTTGCTCGGCTGAGTCTTGAGCCGGCACTTAATGATCACGGCCGAATCGGCAAATTGATCCACCCCCAACATTTCCAACGGCTCCAGAATATCCTCTGAAAACTGAGGGTCTTGGCGGAGTTCATCCGCGATGTCGCGCAGAACCGCCATGACTTCGTCGACATCTTCTCGGTACGCAATTCCGACTTCGAAGAGGTAGAAGGCATAGACTTTGGTCATGTTCTTGACCTTGTCGATCACTCCGTTGGGAACCACGTGCACGTTACCCGACAGGTCCCGAAGGGTCACCGTCCTGAGTTTGACTTCCTCCACCACCCCTCCCACTCCTGCAATCTCCACGACATCGCCGACTCGGATCGAATCCTCGAGAAGGATGAAAAACCCTGTGATCACATCCTTCACCAAACTTTGGGCACCGAAGCCGATGGCCAACCCCCCGAGACCGGCCGCCGCCAAAATCGGCTTCAGATCGACTCCGACCTCCGCCAAGATCATCATGCCTCCCATGGCAAGAATCACTACACGGGCCACGTCGCGAATAACGTGAGTCAGGGTCGTGGCCCGTTTTATCTGCGCTTCAGTCGGCAACGTCCCTTCGTACACTTTCTGGAATCGATCTATCACTCGTTTGAGGATTGCGAATCCCACAACCATCAAGACGCTTATGATCATGACTCGCAAGCCCGATGTCGTCGACCATTCGACCCATCGCTCAATGACCCCCGTCACATACGAATCCGGCATGCCATACCTCCTCACGTTAAGACTTCTCACCCCGAGTAAGCTCCTCGCCCGATGCCGGGCGTCGTTCTCCACTACGAAGCCAGGAATACGGCAGTGCCGTAGGTCGGAATCGATACCGAAATTCCTTGAGGCGAGACAACGAGATGTGTGGGCATCGAACCTTGACCGCTCCCACCGAATTCCTTATCCATGGAATCAAGACGTCGCAGCCATGTGCCGTGCGGCTCGGTTAATCGTACCGTCACCGGCGACGTATTGAACCCACAGACCACCAGCGATGCGGCATGGCCTTGCGTCCAACGATGCACCATCAAAACCTGCTCATCCTCGAACGCCCAGACACGATGACTCCGAGTGGTGCCGTCTCCTGCGCCCAATGATGATTCCGTTGTCCTCAACTGGATCAACGCCTTGGTCCATCGCAATAATCCTATTTGTCGATCGGTGAGATTCTCCCGACGCAACCGACTTCGCTCGAAGGTCGCCGAGTCTTGGGGATCCGGAATGTCTTCCGGATTCCAGCCGAAGTGCGCAAATTCCCGTCGGCGGCCTTGCCGGACCGCTTCCACCAAGTCGGGATCACCATGCTCGATGAAGTATTGGAACGGCGCTGTTTCACCATATTCCTCCCCCATGAACAACAAGGGAATATTGGGAGACAGTACTACGAGAGCCCGGATTGCCTTGAGCGCATCCCATGGAAGCTGGGTACTCAATCGATCTCCAACCGCTCGATTGCCGATCTGATCGTGATTCTGGGAAAACACAACGAACTGCGAGGGGCGGCAATGCCGAGACGAATTCCCATGCCGCCGTCGGCGATGTGTCGAGTACCGAGCGTTGTAGACAAACCCGTCGCGAACCGCGGTGGCCAGATCAGTCAGCCCATGAAAATCTTCGTAGTACCCTTTCCGCTCGCCCGTCAGGACGACGCGCAGAGCATGATGAAAATCGTCATTCCATTGGCCGTCGAGTCCATATCCCCCGACCGAGGGAGGATCGATCACTCGTGTATCGTTCAGATCGCTTTCCGCTATCACGATCACCTGCCGACCAAGACGTTGGGCCTGAGCATGGACCGCAGAGGCGATGTCCTTGAGAAGATGCTGCGCGCTAAAGTCGAAGATGCCATGGATTGCGTCCAATCTGAGCCCATCGATATGGTACTCGGTCACCCAATACAGCGCGTTGTCCACGACGTATCCTCGAACCTCATCGCTGTCCGGCCCATCGTAGTTGATGGCTGATCCCCATGGAGTCCTGTAGCGATCCGTAAAGTAGGGACCGAAGTCGCCGAGATAGTTCCCTTCCGGTCCCAAGTGGTTGTACACCACATCAAGAATCACGGCGAGTCCGGCCGCATGGCAGGCATCGACGAGCCGTTTCATGCCATCAGGGCCACCATAACTCGACTGCGGAGCGAAGAGATGGACGCCATCGTAACCCCAGTTGCGCCGACCTGGAAATTCCGCCACCGGCATGAGCTCAATGGCCGTAATCCCGACGGTATCCCTGAGATAGGACAGGTGCGGAATGATCGCGTCGAAGGTGCCATCCTTCGTGAATGTTCCGACATGCAGTTCGTACACGATGAATTTGTCCAATGGCATCCCCTTCCAGCCCCTATCCGTCCACTGAAATGAGGTCGGATCAACCACGACCGATGGGCCGTGGACACCATCGGATTGGAACCGAGAGGCAGGATCAGGCCGTTCTTTTATTCCATCCAGCAGATATCGATAACGAACCTTCGGGGCGATTCCCCTTACCACGGTTTCAAAATACCCTTGTCCGTCTCGCTGCATAGGCGCCACGACTCGACCCTGATCGATCAGTTTCACTGCCATCGACCTGGCGTAGGGCGCCCAGACACGAAATTTCACACTATCAGTAGATATCGGAATCGCGCCGATGTCGAGCGACCATCCCTGTTGTTGTGTCGTACTCATATTCTGTAGTCCCTCCTCCAGCCCCATTGTGCAGAATTCGTCGTCCGTAACCAAGTCCACCGAGTATTTTAATGCCTTGCGCAATCGGATCTCCCATTCTATAAAGGATGGTCTTATGACGAAGAGTCAATCTAACTGGAGGAGAGGATGAGAGTTTGGCCAGGACACCCGTACCCACTCGGTGCGACATGGGACGGTGAAGGGGTGAACTTCGCCCTCTTTTCAGAACATGCCACGGCGGTTGAGCTGTGTCTGTTCGATGGACCTGAATCCACCAAGGAATCTCACCGTATCCGTCTCGAAGAACGGACCGATCAAGTCTGGCACGCGTACATCCACGGTCTCTGGCCGGGTCAACACTATGGTTATCGAGTACATGGACCCTACGCTCCAGAAGAGGGCCATCGATTCAATCATCACAAACTTCTCATCGATCCCTATGCCAAATCCATCGCGGGCACGGTTGAGTGGTCGGACGCCATGTTCGGCTATCGAATCGGAGACCAGCAGGCGGATCTCTCCTTCGATACCCGTGATAATGTAGCCAATATTCCGAAATGTGTGGTCGTCGATCAGGCCTTCACGTGGGGAGGGGACCGTCAACTGAAAACTCCATGGGATCGCACCGTCATTTACGAAGTACACGTCAAGGGATTTACGGCGCGCCATCCTGAAGTACCCGATCATATGCGAGGCACCTATTCCGGCCTCACCACGCCGGCGGTTATCGACCATTTGCTGGAGCTAGGCGTCACCGCCATCGAGTTGCTGCCGGTCCATCATTTTGTGCGGGACAAGCACCTGGCTGATCGAGGCCTGACCAACTACTGGGGCTACAATACGATCGGCTTCTTAGCTCCGGATATCCGCTACGCCGTGTCTCCGGTCCGTGGGCGGCATGTCCGGGAGTTCAAGACCATGGTCAAGACACTCCACAGCGCAGGTATTGAGGTCATCTTGGACGTCGTCTACAACCATACGGCGGAAGGGAATCAGCTCGGCCCGACCATCTCGTTCAGGGGGATCGACAATGCCGCCTATTACCGTTTGGTCGACAACGACAAACGCCATTACATGGACTACACCGGCTGCGGCAACACGCTGAACGTGACACATCCCCGGACGCTTCAGCTCATCATGGACAGCTTGCGGTATTGGGTCACGGAAATGCATGTGGACGGCTTTCGGTTCGACCTGGCCTCCACCCTCGCCAGGGAATTGCATGCCGTCGACCGACTGAGCGCTTTTTTCGACATCTTGCACCAAGACCCCATCCTTTCCCAGACCAAACTGATCGCGGAACCGTGGGACGTCGGAGAGGGCGGATATCAGGTCGGCAATTTTCCCGTGGGCTGGGCTGAATGGAACGGCAAGTATCGAGACACGATCCGTCGGTACGTCAAGGGAGACGGAGGCCAGATGGCGGAGCTTGCCTATCGCCTGACCGGCAGCAGCGACCTCTACAGCATGAGCGGACGCCGGCCCTTTGCCAGCATTAACTTCGTCACGGCACACGACGGATTCACGCTGCACGACCTCGTGTCCTACAACGACAAGCACAACGAAGCCAACGGCGAAAACAACCAAGACGGCACGAACGACAACGACAGCTGGAACTGCGGGGTAGAAGGACCAAGCAGCGATCCCGCAATTCTCGAGTTGCGAGAGCGCCAGAAACGGAATTTCCTGACGCTTCTGTTTCTCTCCCAGGGGGTTCCGATGCTCTGCGGTGGCGACGAGATCGGGCGCGCGCAAAAGGGGAATAACAACGCGTATTGTCAGGACAATGAGATCAGCTGGTTCGACTGGAACTTAGATCACGCGCAGTCCAATTTACTGGCGTTCGTCAGACACCTCATCGCCTTTCGGAAGAAGCATCCTGTCCTTCGACGACGTCGGTTTTTCCAGGGGCGCCATATTAGAGGATCCGAAGTCAAAGATCTCTCGTGGTTTCGACCAGACGGCAAAGAAATGAGCGACGAAGATTGGAATGCGGGGTACTCCAAATCCCTCGCCCTCCGGCTGGCCGGCGATGCCATCGCCGAGAGGGACCAGAAGGGACGCCCGATCGTTGACGACACGCTGTTAATACTCCTCAATGCCCACCACACACCGCTGGCGTTCACCTTGCCCGCCCACAAACGTGGGATCCGCTGGCACTCGATACTGGATACCTCATTCTCAGGAGAGCACGAGAAGCAGGTTAGTGCGTTCAAAGGAGGCGAGCAGTACGAAATGGAAGCTCGATCGATCGCCGTGCTGCGTCTCGACGGAAAGCACTGAGGGCTTGGCACCGTCCGCGGGAGCCCACACTTCCAGGAAAACTACGACGCCCCCAGCCGTTGCCCTGTCGTCGGATCAAACAGGTGGAGAGTCGCTCGTGGCCCTGAGACTGCGACACGCTCCCCGATCTTCGGGACAAACCCGGCTTGCGCAGAGCCGCTTATGGTGACGACCTCGCTATGATCATTGAGCTCCGCCGTTACCCACAAAGTCGGACCCGAAGGCTCAGTTAGTCGGACGATGCCGAATCCGGCGCCTTCATTTCCTGAATCGGTTGCTGGAGCCACCACGACGTCTTCCGGTCTGAGACCGACGGTCACAATCTGCTCTTGATCGACTGTCGGCGCATCGGATGGTCTTGTGAGATGTAGTGGTCCAGCTTGGAGACCGTCATTCCTGAGCCGCGCTGAGAGCAAATTCATCGGCGGATACCCCATGAAGCCTGCCACGAAAAGATTAACGGGAGCAGCGTAGATGTCGTGAGGCCGGCCGATCTGCTGAATCCGTCCCTGGCTTAACGCCGCAAGTCTGTCGCCCAGCGTCATGGCTTCTGTTTGATCGTGGGTCACATAGATCGTCGTGACCTTCAGTTCCTTGTGAAGTCTGAGCAACTCCGCGCGCATGGAGGCGCGCAACTGTGCATCGAGATTCGACAGTGGTTCGTCCAGCAGAAACAGTCTCGGCTTCCTGATGAGGGCCCGTCCCAAGGCGACCCGTTGCCGTTGGCCGCCGGAGAGTTCGCGTGGCCGTCGATCGAGCAATGCCGACAGCCCGAGGAATCCTGCCACCCGTTGGACTTCTTCCTCTATGCGGTTCCGCTCAAGGCGCTTGGCGCGTGGGGCAACCCTCAATGGGAAGGCCATGTTTTCGCGTACAGTCATGTGGGGGTACAGGGCATAGCTTTGAAAAACCAACGCCACGTCGCGCTCGCGCGGCTCTAGGTCGGTCACATCGCTCCCGTCGAACAAAATACGACCGGCAGTCGGCTGATCGAGACCGGCAAGGAGACTCAACAGCGTAGATTTGCCGCATCCGGAAGGACCCACGAGCACGAAGAACTCACCGTCATGCACCGTCAAGGTGATGGGATGAAGGATGATCTTTTGTCCGATGCGTTTCTCAATCAACTCGATCCGGACTTCGGCCATTGCCTCATCCTTTCACACTGCCGGCCGTCAGCCCGGCAATGATGTGGCGTTGAAACGCCAGCGCGAGACCGGCAACCGGCAATGTCACCACCAGAGAGGCGGCCGCCAAATCGCCCCAAGGAATTTCATACAGTCCTGGAAATAAGGCAACCGCCACCGGCGCGGTGCGAGTAGTATCACTGGCCGTGAGGGTCAGAGCGAACATGAACTCGTTCCAGGAATAAATAAACACCAAAAGTGCAGCAACAGCGAGCCCGGGTCGCGCGAGGGGCAACATAATGGTCAGCAAAGCCTGTACCGGTGTGCAGCCATCGATCCGCGCAGCCTGGTAGAGCTCCTTGGGAAGCTGTTGAAAGAAACTCGTCAACAGCCACACAGCGAGCGGCAGCGAATAGACCGCATGGGTCAGTCCTACTGCGACAAGCGTATCCCGTAACCCGAACTCCCGCATGAGGAGGTACAAAGGACTGATGACAGCGATAGGTGGGAACATCGATGTGACAAGCGCCACCCCCAATATCACCGACTTACCGGCAATCGGGAGCCGTGCGAGGGCAAAAGCGCAGAATGCACCAACCACAATGGCGGTCACTGTCGCGCTTGCCGCCACGACCATGCTGTTCGCGAGCGACCGCGGTAATGACGACTGAAGCAGGACGCGATCATAGTGAACGCTGGTCACGCGCTCCGGGATGAGTGGAGGCAGACGCACGAGATCCTGATCCGGCTTGAGCGATGTGACCGCCTGCCAGAGCACCGGTCCGAGACAAAACAGCCCGACAAAAAGCAAGACACATGCAGTAAAGCCATGGGCGCGGATCCAGACCATCATCGTGGAGCCGGCCTGATCGTCATCGCTACGCCTCATCCGCTCTCCTGAACATGCCGACGTAACAGCAACAAATACAATAGGGACAGCACGGCGGCGAGCACAAACATCGCCGTTGCCAGGGCAGATCCATATCCAAACTGCAATGTTTGGAACAGCGTCTTGTATGCATAGATCGACAGTGTCTCAGTGCTGTTGCCTGGTCCTCCGCCGGTCAACACGAAGACCGCGTCAAACACCCGGATCGCATCCATCGTGCGGAAGACGAGTACGATGAGGACGACGGGCATCAAAAGGGGCAACGTGATACGTCGAAATTGCTCCCAGGTTCCAGCTCCATCAACCCGCGCGGCAGCGTAGAGCTCTTGCGGGACAGTCTTTAATCCGGCCAGCAGAAGCAATGCCGCGAACGGCGTCGTTTTCCAGACGTCCATGACGACGGCGGCATGAATCGCCCAATCGGGATCCGCCAGCCAATCGATGCGACCACCCGTCATGCCGGCCGCATAGAGCAAATAATTGAGCAGGCCGAAGTCAGGCTGGTAGAGCCAGGCCCAGATTTGCGCGGACACGACGGTTGGAATCGCCCAAGGCAAGATGATCATGACGTGCGCCCACCGCAGTCCCCTGCCTGCTCCGTCCGACAGACGGTTCAAGAGCAGGGCAAACCCGAAGCCCAACAACAGCTCGGCCGACACAGACAGAGCCGTGAAGTACAGCGTCGTTCGGCAAGCGGCCCAGAATCGCTCGTCTCCCAACAATTGCAGATAATTCCTGGCGCCGACGAACTCGTCAATTCCGAAGATCGGTAATTGCTGGCGCAGACTGAGCCACAGGGCCGCGTTAATCGGCGCGAGTGCGATCAGGCTCACCAGAATAAAGGCCGGACAGGCAAACAGGTAGCCCCATGCTCGCTCGGACAGATGGATCGTCCCACTCCGTTTCTTGATCTCTGTGAACGATCGATCGGTCATGATCGCCCCAGCCTTGCGGTAGAGGTCTGTTCTCCCATGATTTGATCCACACGGCGTCTGATGGCATCAAGAGCCTCGGCAGGCGACCTCCGTCCAACGACGACCGCGCTGACTTCCGGCTGCACGGCCTGAGACAGTAACAGATAATACGGCGTCACCGGACGTGGCTTCGCGCCCAATAAAATCGGATAGAGATCCTTCAAGAGAGGCCGGAGTTCGAGCAGGGACTGGTCAGTATACAAGGCTCGGCGCACCGGGTTATACCCTAATTCCACGGCGATCCTGCGTTGCGTGTCCGGAGAGGTCAAGAAGCTGATCAGCTCCCCCACAACCTCTTGATGGGTGGAACTATTCGGTATGGCGAGCATCCATCCTCCCAGAACCGGCGCGCTGCGAAATCCCGAAAAGGCGGGAAGCGGGACGACGCCAATTTTACCGCGAACCGGCGAGCCCTCCTGTTGAAGCAGGGACCAGGCATAGGGCCAATTTCGCATGAACAGGGCATGCCCCTCGCCGAATATCCAGCGAGTCGACTCTTCATCGGCCATGCTCGTGGAGAGCGGTGTAATTCCATGCGTCGCAATCGTCTCACGCAAGAACCGCAAGCCGTATTCGGCACGGTCACGATCCCCAGCCCAGAGATCTGTTCCGTTGCTCCGAAGCACCTCCAGCGCGACACACATCAAACCCTCATACTGTTTTCCTTGCCAGACGAAACCAGTCAAAGCGGAGTTCTGCTCCGCTTTTAACACCAGCTTGGCGATACGGGCGAGTTCAAGCCACGTGCGAGGCGGTTCAAGGCCATGGCGATCCAACAAATCACGCCGGTAGTAGAGGACGCCGGCATCCACATACCAGGGCACCGCGTACAGACGCTCTTGGAACGTCGCTGCCTCAATCGGCCCGGGAAAGAACTCATCCCGCTCGGCCGGAGTCAGGACCTCGTCCAACGGCGCAATCCATCTTGCCTTGGCGAATTCCTGCGCCCAAATCGTGTCGATCGCGAGCAGGTCGAACGGAGCTTTCCCTCCGTCCAAATTCATCGCGTAGTACTGATGCTGTCGATCCGAATCGGCCGGTAAGAGCTCCTCTCGAACGAGGATACCTGGATGGCGTCGTTCAAAATCACGGAGCAGGTCGGACAGCACCCGTCCATCACCCGATAATTTTCCGTGTTTGAAGACCACGGTGGTCGGTGCACGATCGGTTCCTTCTCCGGTCTGCGTGCACCCGAGCGTCGTTGCCAGCCAGAGCAAGAGAAAAACGCCGATCATCATAGATGTCGGAGGTCGTCCGGTGCGCGATCGCGCCCGCGATTCCAGAACGTCCGCTCAAGATAATCTTTCGCCAAATCCTTGGCCCCGAGGCCGAACGCCAAGCAGGTGGCGAACACAATGCCTCCAAAGGTGATCCCGAAGCCCACCACCACCACACTCGCCGCAATACCCAATTCCTCCGCCGCCATCGCCAGCGCAAAGAGTTGGACGCCCCAACGCGACATGTTCGCGAACAGCCGCGCCGGAGGAAGTCCGGCATTCACCCCTGCAATCAACACACCCTGTGCGATGAAATTGGAGAGCAGGTATCCGGTTACCAATATCAGCCCGGCGACCAACACATGAGGAATGTAGGCCAAGAGCGAATTGGCAAACTGGTTGATCGGTTGGAGGTTCAGCGCGCCCAGGCCGGCGATCACTGCAAATGCGACGACCCCCCAGTAGACGAACCGCCCGACGAGATAGGAGGGAGCGGCCTTCACGCCTCCACGCAACAGCGCCGCGTTGATTTCAAGTCGATCGCACAGTTGGTCAAGACGCACCACGCGCAACAAGCGTTCGACCAGATGGCCCAACGCTCGGGCCGCCAACAGGCCTACCCCGACGATGATGAGCATGGCCAACACATTCGGCAACACGGCCAAGACCTGCCGGCCAAGTTGCTCCAACGGCGCGAGTAGTGCAGTTTGGAAAAAGTCCGTCATCATACCTCACCTCCCCCCATTTCGCCGCCGGCAACCGATCTCATGCTTGCGGCTCAGGGTTCCACCGTTCGACCAAGTAAGACTTCTTCGACTCGAAGACTTCACATAATTGCTCGACTCGTCCTTCCGCTTCCTTTGTCGTGAGCCCCTGCGTTTCCAATACAAACGTTGCCGTTCGTCCGAGATAGAGCGGCGTCAGGGCTTTCAGTAGATGTTCTCGCGGCATGCGATGTTCCCGGTACGCCAGCGCGGCCTCGTAGACCACACGAACCCATAGTTCATCGGAAATCCGAAATTCTGAAGGGGAAACTCCTCCCACCATCGTCAGTTCCGCCACGATCTCCTTGCCCAGTGCTTGTTCCCAGATAGGCGCCAAATCCGCCAATCCCTGTCGAAAGACTGCGATCATGCGTTCGACGTTGACGTTGACCGGCTCAACGCCGACCTCGTATTGGAAACCGAACAGTTTGACTGCCTTCGATCCTTGCACGCTCGACCAAACCCCATGGTGTGACTCCATCAAGGCAAACACCGCTCCCAGCACTTGCATGAGCATGGCGGCCAAATCGGCGGCTGGATCCTTAGGATTATGAATTTTAGCGCCCAGAAAACTCTGGCAGACTCGGGCACCGCTCGCGATGGCCTCCGTGGTCATCCAGATATCGATCCCAAATCGTGCCACATCCGACTCCCAGACGTGTTGATCAAGGTAATGTTCGGACAAATGTCCGGCAAATCCAAAATCACCCCCGATCGGCTGCCTGATCCGTTGACCGTAGAGCGTCCTGGTCAGGGGATAGACGATACTGTTCGTAATCGTGCCGTCATACTTATGACGCAGATAATATGGAGCCACATAGTCGTAGTGGTCATCGAGAATGGGACGTAACAACAACTCGATCCATTCCGGTGTGATGCTCCGCAAGTCCGAATCGACGACGGCGCAGGCCTTGGCGTTCAGCCGCCGCGCAATCTCGAAGATCGTACGGAACGCGCTCCCCTTACCGGGAATCCCATGGTAGGGGGTGATGATCTTCTGAAGCTGGCTTTGCTGATCGCTGATGAGCAACGCGTCGAAATCGACCACCGCCCTCGAAACCGCCTCAGGGGTCCCATCTGAGGATCCCCCGTCGGAATTCACCAACACGGCTCGATGCTCGGGGAAATATTTCGCCAGACCGACACTCACGGCCCGGACGACGTGCTCAATGGTATCGGCGTTGTTGTAACTGGGAATACCGACGAGTACATCGACGTCGCCGATAACACCCAGGCGGGCCTCGGTTTCTGCCGTCAAGGCCACGGACGGTTTGCTCACTTGGACGCTTGTCGCGGTTCTCTCGTCGGGTCCCACTGATGATCCTCCTCCACGGCTCGAACAAGACGATCAAAGACGTCCGGCACCGCCGCCGCTACGCGGCTCCAGTTAGAAATCATCGGCACCCCCAGCGGATCCTTTTGGAAGACCTCCGACGCCAGTTTGATGCCTTTGAGAAACGTCTCGACGGCGGTCCGTTCCGCGTGTCGATCGAACTTCAAGCTGTTGATGGCCGCGCTGTCCTCGTACCGACGGATGGCCTCTTCAGCGATGCGAAGATAGGTGGCTCGCAATGTCTTGAGTTCCGGATCGCCGAGCACCAGACCTTCGCTGGCAAGATGGCGGAACAAAGACTTCGTGATGTCCACGGTCATCTTGAGCAATCCTTTTTCAGGATCGTCCGAAGACAGCGCCTGATGTTTGTGCTCATACGCGTCTGCGATATCAGCCTGACACACACGGCGCAAGGCGCAGTTGCGATACACTTCCGCCAGGATACCGATTTCCAATCCCCAATCTCCCGGAATACGATTGACCCAGGCAAGGTCGCGAACCATCGCAAATTCCCCTGCCAGCGGGTACCGGAAACTGTCCAGGAAGGTCAAGAGGGGGTGACTCCCAACGAGTTGCTGCAACGACCGAATGACCGGGGTAACGAACAACCTGGTGACTCGACCATGCAGCTGGTCCGTGACGCGGCTGTAATACCCCTTAGAAAATTCATAGCCGAGATTGGGGTTGCCGAGCGGATAACAGAGCCGGGCAAGATATTCACGGTGATAACTCACGATATCGCAATCATGCAACACAATAACCTGACTTTGGTGGCGAGCCAGCACATAGCCGAACGCGAGCCAGCAGGATTGTCCCTTTCCAGGCAAGCCGATATCGACCTCTCGTTCGACTAACGTCTTGAGAATGTCTTGAACCGGAGCGCCGTCCACCCATACCAGACGCACGTGTTGCGGAAGAACCTTGAAATAATCTTTCGCACGCCGAAATTCGAGGGCTGATGCATGTCCGAGCGCAACGACGATTTCGTTCAGGTATGTCACCCGCTTGAGTTCATCAACGATTCCAGCAAGGGCCGGACCTTCGAGTTCCGAATAAAGGCACGGTAGGACCAAGGCAATCGGGTTAACATGGCGATACTGTTCGAGCTCCTGCTCCAACCGTTCTACGTTTGGTGAACCGAGGCGATGCAGAACACTGACCACCCCGTTCTGGAAGAAATCCGACATGACGATGCTCCTTCCACATTCAGCGCGGCTGAAGCTCCGCTATCTCAGCGTCGCCTTCGCCGCGGCCGGATGTGCCCCAGCATGGCACAGATGAGAGACTAATCCCAGATGGAATTTCATGAATTGTTGCATCGTATTATATAGTTCATCGTTCTCGTACATATTGAAAAGCACTCCCGGCAGCCACCTTTCACAGGCTCTTGGGTTCATTTAGGATGGGCAATGGCATATTCTGTTGAGGACCCATCAGGAGCATCATGCCCTCGCAAAAACTGAGCGCCATCGACGAAGCCACAAGGGCCATGGTCGTCTTCACAGACTTGGACGGCACCCTTCTCGACGACTCAACCTACTCATTCGATGCCGCCCGAGAAGCGTTGGATGAGCTTCGTGCGCGTTCGATTCCCATTGTCGTGGTCTCGAGCAAGACACGGGCGGAGATTGAACCGCTCCGCTCTCGCCTCCGCAATGAACACCCCTTCATCGTGGAGAACGGAGGCGCAGTGTTCGTTCCATCAAACTACTTCCCATTCCAGCTTATGGCTGCGACTGCCCACGACCAGTATCATATTGTGAGCCTAGGCACCTCCTATCCTCGGCTTCGCCGAGCCTTGAAAGAGATTGAACAAGAACTCGATGTCGAACTGAGAGGATACGGCGATATGCCTGTCGAGGAGGTCGTGACGCGGGCGGGGCTTTCTCGACAAGAAGCAGAACTGGCCAAACAGCGCGACTATGATGAGCCGTTCGTCGTAGAAAGCGAGCGCTGCACACTAGACGCTCTCACCCAGGCCATCACCGCCCGTGGCCTGCGCTGGACCAAAGGCGATCGCTTTCATCACCTGATGGGTATCCAGGATAAGGGGCAGGCCGTGCAATACCTCATCGAATGTTACCGCCGTCTGGCTGACCATCATCGTGACCGACTCATCACCGTGGGCATCGGCAACAGCCTGAACGATCTCCCGATGCTGAAAGCAGTAGACCGTCCTGTCCTCGTCCAACAACACGACGGCTCATATGAACCGGACATCGAGCTTCCTGGACTTATCCGTGCTCCAGGACTGGGCCCCATTGGCTGGAATCGAGCCATGCTATCGTTGTTGGCATGAAACCGCTGAAACGTACGGATCGGAGGCAAAACTCGTTGCGCCAGAAACTGCCTGCTCGCTTTTGATCGTAGGCGACACTTGACGCACAACCATGCTCATCACTGCCTCTTCAGCATGATGTTGTCAATAAACCATTTGCCATCATGCGGCCTCGTCGAGATGAATGATTGCCGTTGGACTCATCGAACGGAAGGGATCTGCGATATCTGTCCAGATGTTATACCGGACCGTTCGAGCCCGTAAAAAACAAACACTGACATACCCCCCGGCGGGAATGACGACGACGTCCTTAATCGCTCCGAACCATGTCTTGAAACCCTTGCCGCAACCCACTTCCTCGATCGGCTTGACGCCCAGCAATCCGAGATGAATCGGAACTGCGAGGTTGTTATGCCACCGGATTTCTTCTCCGACGGCGGCATACAACTCGAAGGGAGCAATAGAGTCTTTACCGCTGATCTGGATGTCGTGAACACGGGGTGGAATGTCTACCCTGGAGGACTTGGTGCAGCCGGCTAGCACGAAGATGCATAGAATACAGCCTACGCCGATGTGTTTCAGCATGATGATTGTCCTTGAATGCACGCATGGGGTCCGAATCAGCGCGGGTACCCACACCATCAGACTCGCCGTCTGAACTCAGCGGCTCCTTCGCAACCCCGTATCAACGCGACCCTGTTCGTTTACGAAATCGATGACCGCTTCGCAAGCAGTAACTCACCGGGCTTGCGGGGGATCATAGCCATGACGATGGGAGATTCTCAGAATCAAGTTGTTCCCAGGAGAAAAGATCCGATGAGGCATTCAATCGCTTTCAAGTTTTACGAAAGGGAACCGTCACCCTTCGCCGACATCGTCCGCACATTTTATGTATCTTCTTATAGTGTCGGCCAACCGCTTATGCAACACCATAATAACATCTTAGCGGATCGCTCAGTTCATCCAGAGAGCTTGTTCGAAAACGATCACGGTACATACGCCACGTCCCTTGCCAGTTATGGTGGACCGTAACAACTGCGTTGACTGTCTCGATCTTCATGTGCGTCGCCACCATTTAACCGCCTCCATGACGGCAAACGGCAAAATGCCAGTCGCCCCCATCAGCAACCAATCTTCGAGCGGAAGCGGAGCAACCTTAAAAATTGAAGCCACCGGTGGAATGGTCAACACGGCTATTTGGATGCCGAGGGAGAGCGCGAAGGCCAGGAGTAACGGTCGATTCGTTCCTACGCCAACTTGCAGCAACGACCACCGGTCGCTCCGACAGTTGAACGCGTGCACCAACTGGTTGATCACCAGTACGGTAAACGCAACGGTTCTCGCTTGTTCGACATCTTGATGGAGACCGTACAGACTGTAGGTAAACGCCCCCAACGCGACGGCGCTCAGCATCAGCCCCTCGATGCCGATCGCCGCCAGCCTCCCTCTGTCCAACAACCGTGCATCCGGCCTTCTCGGTCGGCGCTTCATCAAATCCGGAGCCTTTGGATCCACCGCCAAGGCCAGGGCAGGAAACCCATCCGTCACCAGGTTCATCCAGAGAATCTGAATCGGGAGCAGCGGAAGCGGTAATCCCAACAGCGTCGCGAAGAGCATGACCAGTACCTCGCTCACGTTGCACGATAGTAAGAAATGTACCGCTTTCCGAATATTGTCGAAGATTCCCCGCCCCTCTTCCACAGCCGCCGCGATTGAGGCGAAATTATCGTCCGTCACCACCATGTCGGCGGCTTCTTTCGTGACGTCGGTTCCTGTGATCCCCATCGCGACACCGATGTCGGCTGCCTTCACTGCCGGAGCATCGTTCACGCCGTCGCCCGTCATGGCCACGACGGCGCCGGTAGACTTCCATGCCTTGACGATCCGCAGCTTGTGTTCCGCCGTGACTCTCGCATAGACCGCCACCTGCTCCACAGTCCGGACCAATTCGTCATCGGACAAGCGATCCAATTCCGACCCGGACAACGACTGTATCGACTCCTTCACCCCTCTCAGTTCTTCCGCGATCGCCGTAGCGGTATCCTTGTGATCTCCCGTGATCATGACCGTCCTGATACCGGCTGCATGGCAAGCTTGCACTGCGATTTTCGCCTCCGGTCTCAACGGATCCTTCATGGCTGCAAGGCCCAGAAAGACCAGTTGTTGCTCGAGTTCCGACGAATGATACGAATCAGGTTTGCGTGCCAGCCGACGCTGGCCAAAACCCAGCACACGCAACGCGTGATGCGCAAATTCCGCATTGGCGTCAAGGACCGAGACACGGGTTGAATCCGACAGAGGTTCGATTGTCCCGTTCGACCCCAGGCGATGGGTGCATCGGCCAAGGAGGACATCCGGCGCACCTTTTACATAGGCAACGGGACCGTCCGACGACTGCCGCACAATCGTCATCATCTTACGCTCAGGATCGAACGGGACCTCTCCAAGAAACTGGTGCGTCGGCTCAAGTTCTTCGATGCGAAGGCCGGCCTTCGCGGCCGCAACCAGGAGGGCCCCCTCCGTCGGATCACCGATCACCTGCCAGGTGCCATCTTCTTCCTTCAAGATAGCGCCGTTGCAAAGCACGGCGGCTGTCAGGAGCTCGCGCAAGCCAGGAGACGGTGCTGCGCGCTGAGAGTTGAGTCCTGAGCATTTCGGAGAAGCCTGTTCTTTTTGGCCCAAGGACTCAGCACCGTTTTCCCATATCTCTCCCGTGGGATCATATCCTTCGCCGGTCACATCAAAGACCTTTTCTCCCACGAAAAGCTTGGTCACCGTCATTTCGTTCTTCGTGAGTGTGCCGGTTTTATCGGAGCAGATGACGGTGGCGGAGCCGAGGGTTTCAACCGCCGGCAATTTGCGAATGAGGGCGTTCCGCCGGACCATTCGCGTGACACCCAGGGCAAGAGTGATCGTCACCACAGCCGGGAGCCCCTCCGGAACGGCGGCCACAGCAAGACTGACTGATGTGAGGAACATGGTCATCGCCGGTTCGCCGCGCAAGTAGCCCAAGACAAACACGACACTTACGACCCCCAGCGCCAACCACAATAAGGTGTAGCCGAATTGCTCGAGGCGCTGCTGAAGTGGCGTTTCGGTCCGCTCCGCCTCGGCGGCCTTTTGAATCATGGTGGCAATGTGTCCCAGTTCTGTGTTGAGCCCGGTGGCAGTCACGAGTGCCCGGGCCTTGCCCGACACAGCAACGGTGCCCATGAAGACCATGTTGGATCGTTCGGCCAGCGGCACATCTGGTCGATCGATCGCGTCCGCACCCTTTTCAACAGGCGTCGATTCTCCGGTGAGGGAGGCTTCCTGTGTATGAAAATTTGTCGTGTACACGAGCCTGGCATCTGCCGGAATTCGATCTCCGGCCTCGAGGAGCACCACATCGCCGGAGACGACCTCACGCGCGGGAATCACTCGCAACGTGCCGTCACGGACCACCCGGGCCGTCGCGACCGACATTTTTCGCAGCGCTGCCAACGACCGCTCGGCCCGGAACTCCTGAACAAACCCAAGAACTCCGTTGAGCAGCACAATCGTCAAGATGGCCGCCGCATCAAGCCAATCTTCTAAGAAACCGGAGATGACCGCTGCCCCGATCAGCACCCACACGATGACGCTGGTGAACTGAGACAGGAATAAGGAGAGAAGGGAAGGTGGCGGGCTTTCGGGCAGCTCGTTGGCGCCTTGGCTATCCAGGCGGCGCCGGGCTTCCTCGGCGGCAAGACCATGCTCCGGATCGGCTTCCACCTGTCGAGCCAAGTCTTCTGCTGAAAGCCGCCACATGCCGATGTTCTGCCGCTCTTCTCTTGCGGTCGTGGTGATTGGCGCATTCATTGGAACAACAGCCACAGTCCGAGGCAGTAGCCTAGGATAATGGCCAAGCTGTCCGGTTCGATCAGGAGATACCGTTTCTCAACACGATAGATAATCCCCATCAATGCCACGCTCATCATGAGGATGCCCCACAAGGCGGTCAACGCATGAGCATCCGATACGGCATTGAACAGCGGCCCGCTCCGATAGGCTACGTCTACAAAAAAGAAAGCGGCCATGTTAAAGGCGTTGCTGCCGAACAGGTTGCCTACAGCGAGGTCGAACGCGCCCAACCGAACCGCGGCTATCGCCGTCACGAGTTCGGGAAGCGACGTCGTAATGGCCACGAGCGACGTGCCGATAAACGTCGCGGACACACCGGACTGGTCGGCAATGTGATTCGCCGAACTCGCGAGAAACGGCGCTGCGATCAAGAGAGCAACTGCCCCGAGTCCGAACCCGACGGCAGCCCCTTTTAACCCGTCGCGCTTGCTCGGTCCCCTCTCCTCCTCACGCGCTTGGCCTTCAACGACTTTTTCTTGCTCACGCTGACGGCGCTTAACGGACTCCTGCTTGAAAATGACGCGCATGCCGAGGATGTAGAACAGCAATAACACCATACTGCCCCATCCGATGCCGCCATGTTTGACATCTTGTCCCAGGAGGATGAAAAACGCCGCCAGCCCGGTCAAGAACATTGCCAACCCCGCGCTTAGGGCATGTTCGAAGGCCGCCTGCTGCCACACCCGTTTCTGCCGATGCATCAAATCGATGAGGCCAAGCGTCAGCATATTCGTCATGCAGGCGCCGAATAAGTCACCGGCAGCAAGGTCCGGCGCATCGAGCAGACTCGCGCTGACGGTGGTGAACACTTCCGGTAGCGACGTGGCTCCCGCCATCAGCACAACGCCGATCCAGAGCCCCCCCAAGCCGGTTAGATCCGCGATCTGATCCCCATAGCGGGACAGTTTCGTGCCGGCGTAGACAATGACTGCCGCGCTCACCAAGAAGACCGCCCAGGAGGTGAACATGCCAGTTACCCGATCCTTGTTCGGCTTTGGTCAATCTGTTTCAAAGCGATTCCATCTCACGTGTTCATCGGAAACCCCCTTCTCCATTGAGAAAGGAGAGTGGAGGCGGATCTAACATCTCTATGAGATTCCTGCAAACGATTCAACCTGAAGGAGTAGGGCAACGGTCAGCTTGATTCCATGCCTCCATTGAATCGTCGGTCTCTTGGTATGATGGTGCAGGTCCGTACTTGCGCAAGAGATTATGCGTGCACCTGCTTCTCTCGTGCGTCTGCGCAATCATCGTGCCATTTGCTCCGAAATAGGCCTGAGTGAGGCGTGGCTCAAGTCGCTCAAGAAAGAAGTGGTTGGGAAAAGTCATTGCTGTCGCCATCAGGCAAAAAGCCCCGGTCTCACGAGGGGCGCTGTTGCAAGACGCTACAGACGTGGATACCCAGGCAGGTGTTGGTCAACATTTCCATTCGATATCGGCCATCGCTTCATGGTTGTCACTTGTGCCTGTGAATTGTTGTGGCTTTCCAGAAGGCACGATGATAGAGAGACGGTGATGTTCAGCAGATATGTGACGCTGTTTGACATCTTAGGGTTCAAAGTCCGGCTCAACCTGAGTTGGGTCTTCCTTGTCGTATTGGCCGCTTGGTCGCTGGCGCGTTGGTACTTCCCTGAGTATTATCTCGGCCTTTCCGACGATACCTACTGGTGGATGGGCGCCGTCGCAACGATGGGCCTATTGGGGTCGCTCGTGTTCCACGAGTTCGCCCACTCGCTCGTCGCGCGGCACTATGCACTTCCGATCAGCTCGATCACCTTGCTCGTCTTTGGTGGCGTGGCGCAGATGGAGAAAGAACCGCCCAGTCCTAAAGCGGAATGTCTCATGGCGATCGCCGGCCCCATCTCCAGCTTCGCGCTGGGCGCCGCGTTCTATCTGGCATTCGAAGTCGGGTATCAGACCCAGCTTCCCCTTCCCGCTTTAGGAATTCTCAGGTGCCTGGCATTCGCTAACAGCCTCCTGGGCGGATTCAATCTGATCCCAGCCTTTCCCCTTGACGGTGGACGCGCTCTGCGGGCCGGTTTATGGCAATGGACAAAAGATTTCCGTCGTGCCACTCGCTGGGCGTCGCTGGCTGGATCGATCCTAGGCTTTTTTCTGATGTTGTCGGGAGTCGCCCAGGCCTTCACCGGCAACTTTATAGTGGGGGTCTGGTGGTTCATTGTCGGCCTCTTCCTACGGGGAGCGGCCAAGGCCTCTTACTACCAGGTGGTTGCGCGGACGATGCTGGGAAGCGAGCCAATCCAGCGATTCATGACGCCTAACCCTGCTTCCGTCTCACCAGATCTCTCCGTGGATAAGTTGGTCGAAGAACATTTCTATCGATCGCTCCACACCATGTACCCAGTTGTCGACGATGCTCGTCTCGTCGGCTGCATCAGCTCGAAGCAAATTTCAGGGATCCCGCGCGACCAGTGGAATCGACTCCTCGTGCGCGATGTCGCCCTGCCCTGCTCGAAGGACAACACCGTCGACATCGAGACCGGAGCGCTGGCCGCTCTAGCCATCATGAACCGGACCGGCAATAGCCAGCTCCTAGTAATGGACGGAGATCGTCTTGCCGGCATCGTGACGCTCAAGGATTTGTTGAAATTGCTCGCGCTGAAATTGGATCTGGAGGGAGTCGCATGAGCAAGGCCTCGCCGAAGCACTGCGCTCATTGAACCGTGAGACGGAAGCCGAGGCGATAATCGAACGCGTGCGAGCCATTCGCGCGTCCGCACAAGAATAGAGGATCGACCTATTTCTGATTGCTCAGACTCCAACCCGATCATCTGGGAGCTGGGATGGAAATCGAGACTGCTCCCAGCACATCGTCGAGCTTGTAATCCCGCTTGGGACTCTGCGGATGCGCGTTATGACACGTGACGCAGACGGGCGAGACCGCATGGTCTGCGTACAAGGCTTGAAACCGCCTCTCGCCCCCCTCCGTGACAAACCCCTTATAGGGACGATCTGGGTCCGCCATGACGGCTTCCAGCCCTTTCTTCTCAAACTCGTTCGCAGGCCCACTCAGCTTGTTGATGGGATGGAGACTGACCAGCCTGTATTGGACCTTGACTCCTGTGAGCGCAGCGAGCCGTGAGGACTCTTGAAAGAATTGAGCGGGCAGAGGCAATGCCTTTTCCGAGCGCCAGTGTTCCGAGGATTCGATCACTCCACGACGTTGCATCCCCTCCACAACATGCACGGTGTAAAACGTCCGGTCTGACGTCAACACAGCATGAATGTAATCCACCACAGTGTCTGCGGGAACCAAGGCCGATTCCTTACCGGCCAATCCGCTTCCCCAATCCACGAGTAGACACAGCATGACACCCAACCCTAAGGTAAGCGTCTTCCTCACCGGCATAGCAACCCCCTTCGCTAGAGCCGTCTAGCCAGGAAACAGAGACCCCCATGTCATCCAGCTCTATATACTTTTGCGGTTGATGTAGTTGGGTTTGGCAATCAGGATCCCCTTAGCCTCGCGTCACGCGTCTGTGAATCACTCCCTGTGCTCCGGCTTTTGTTGTTAGGCCGTCTAAGACTACTCTTCCTCCACGTCGATCACCGCGCCGGTCTCGGCGTCGATGTGAACTTCCATCACTTTGTTGTCGGCCGTGACCACTTCGACCTCCCAGATGAGCTTGTTGTGCTTCTTTTCTAATTCAGCTTCGATAATCTTGCCGGCTACTTTCGCCGAAGCGGTCTTGATGGCTTGATCGATCGTCACCTTGGCCGCGGCAGCCATCTCGATGGCTTTCTTCACCTCATCGTTCTTTCCTTTGTCGCCACTCCATGCAGGACTGATCAGAACCGCCGTCATGCAAAGCACTGTTGCTACGCTCCCCAGCAGCTTCATGGATACCTCCTCAATTTAGAATGGCACTGTCTCTGTCGGCTAAGCCTCTCTGACTCTGCTCAATGACAATAGCATTTCAGCGCTCATTCAGATGCTACAACTCTTGTGCGGCTTATCCGCCACCTCCATTCTTCCGCAGCGGCGCGGCGTCTTGTTTCAGCGAGGGACTGACGAATGTGTCCCCATTCAACGCAGCACGGATGGCCGGCGCGAGGTCCGCATGGGCCGACTGTTTGCGCACGAGCCCGACCGCACCGGCCGAAAAAGTCTCCACGATCAGCTCAGAATGCGCGTACATGCTGCAGATGATTGCCTTGCATTCGGGCAGGTCCCGGCGAATAAGTCGCGCCGCTTCTAGACCTTCGACTCCCGGCATCACGAGATCCAACACCACCACATCCGGACGGAGGCGGAGCGATTCTGTTACCGCCGTCCGTCCGTCCGACACCGCACCCACCACTTCGCCCACCCCATCCACCAATCGACAGAGATTGGATAGGATCTGGGGGTGATCGTCGGCTAATAGGATTCGGGGTGTGTTCATAGACTGTTGCGATTCGACCATGACGACGGTCCTCCTTGCCTTTCAGTGCTCACCCTGAAGCAATCGCAGATAACTCATGGCCCTACTCCGAGCGCCCCATTGGGGGAGGTGATGTACGGGATCAATCTACGCAAGAAAACTAGGCCAGTACGTAGATATTTGAGAGAAACACCCTAGGCGAGCCGGAAGCTCACCCCCCCTGTGCTCAAACAAGGCAAGAACGAGTGGGTACCCTGCAGTACAGTTCTCCCGAAGAAGAGGCGACACTCACTTCAGTCCGTGATCGTGATACGGATCGTCGATAATCGCCTGACACTCGAGGCATCGGACCTTTCCCGTCCGTTTTCCTCGATCAGTCAACACATCATCGATCGCACGGCGGTGTGCACATGTATTTTCTCCAACGAATGGACGACCAGGACTCCTGGATGCACCTTTGCTTGCTACGATCATCGGCTCCATAAGCTCCCCCCTTGCAATCGTTCGTTCCTCTATGTATGTCGATCCATGCATGGCCAGTCAGGGTGCTTCGTTCGTTGGGACCGTTGAGAGATTAAAGCCGATAGAGGTTAGCGGTTATTGTGCAACGACACTACTAGGTGGTTGCCTGGAAAGGAATGGAAAGAATACTAGGAAAGTCCGGCATCGGCGCTGACCAGCCCTTCGGCAATAGCAAACTTGGCTAGCGCGAGTGTGGAATGAAGGTCGAGTTGCTCCATCAGACGCGTTTTGTGGAATTCGACGGTCTTGATCGACAGATTTAAGAGGACGGCGATGTCTTTGGGGCTCTTGCCTTCCGCAAGGAGCTGCAGCACTTCCCGCTGTCGAGGCGTCAAATCCATCAACGATTTCCTCAATTCCGTCGGTTTCGGCTTCACCATCGAATGAAGAACGGGCTTGGTGATGGTCGGCGTGAGATAGATCTGTCCCTTAAGCACGGTGTCGATCGCCAACGGCAATTCGGAAGCCGCCGACTGCTTGAGCAGATAACCGCAGGCCCCGGTCTGGAGCGCCTCGGTGGCAAAAACCGGAGAGGCGTGCATTGTCAGGAAGATCAGTTTCGCGTCCGGCACCGACTTCTTGATCTGTCGCGCGGCGTCCATCCCATTCAGCAGGGGCATAGAGATGTCGATCAGAATCAGATCCGGGCGCAGCCGCTCAGCCGCCTCGACCAGCGCACGGCCGTCTTCAACCGCCCCGACGACCTCGCATGTGCCTTCCACCAATTTTCGCAGGCCCGCCAGCATAATGGAGTGATCGTCGGCCATGAGTAAGCGGGGCTTCTTTGTCATGATCGTCGCCTCCATGAGACTACCCTACGCTCCCATCTCCGCACGATGCAAGCCGCGCCTCCTCTGAGTGTCGTCGCTCACTATGGTGCATGCATTACAATTCACGTTTCACTCGTCACGTTTCCCAGAGGCACCCAGGCGTGGATTTCCGTCCCGTCGCCGGGTTTCGTCCGAACGCGAAACGTGCCGTTTAACATCCCTACCCGCTCCGCCATACTGGTCAAGCCCAGGCCCTTCCGCCGAGCGGCCCCATCAACCTCCTCGATGCCGTGTCCATCATCATGAACAGACAGCCCCACACCCCGACCCGTCCCCAGCAATCGCACCAATACGGTGGTCGCAGCGGCGTGCTTCTGCACATTCTGAAGCCCCTCCTGCAACACACGATACAGACAGGTGGCATGATCCAACGGGATACCCTTGGGGAGATTCCTGGTCAGGAGTTCCGCTGACAATCCTGTTCGCGCGGCGAATTCGTGGACATGTTCTCGCGCAGCTACCTCCAGCCCCGCAAATTCCAGAATCGAAGGATGGAGTTGGTGCGCCATCCGTTGTAAGTCCGTGGTCAGCTGCTCCGCCGACGCCCCGCAGGCTTTGAGCTGCGACTGCAGTTCCCCATCTGGCGAGGCCGCAGAGGAGACCAGGCTGTACAGATCCAACGTCAGAGCCCCCATGCGCTGCATCACATCGTCATGAAGGTCCATCGAAATCCGTCGCCGTTCTTCCTCCTGCGCCCGCAGCAACCTGGCACCGAGCTCGCGGAGTTGCGTTTCTCGCTCTCGCAACAACGCCTCGGATGACTTGAGCGCAGTGATGTCGGTAATCAGTGCAAAGACCCCTGTCACCTGTCCGTGCTCGTCTCGATCCGGTACATACTGCCCGGCTAAGTAGTGCGGGCCGTCGCCAGATAGTTTCAGTTCGTACTCGAACGAAACCGACCCTCCCGCCAAAGCTTGGTCCATGTAAGGCTGCACCTGCGCATAGCCGTTCGAACCAAGCAGGTCCTGCATCAGCATCCCTCTCAGCTCTTGGTCGGACCGACCGAAGAGTTCTTCGTACCGTTTGTTGACGAACCGGTACCGACGGTCTCGATCGATGTAGCTGAATAAGGCCGGAACATTATCAGCCAGGGTCCGAAACTCGTGCTCACTCCGGCGCAGCGTCTCCTCGGTTTCTCTGCGCCAGGTGATATCCGTCTCTGCCCCGATCATGCGAACGGCACGGCCCTCGTCGTTGAAGACGGCGATGCCTCGGTCGAGCACCCACAGATAGATCCCGTCTTTCTTTTGGACGCGATACTCCTCATGAAACTGAGGTCCCTTGCCTGCGTGGCATCGTCCGAGTGCTTCGAGCACTCGAGGTCGATCCTCCGGATGGATTCTGGCCAACCATTCCTTCGTCGATTCCGTTCGATCGCTCTCCGGGAACCCGTGCATCTCTTTCCATCGAGGAGAAAAATAGGCCGTGTCGTGCACCAGGTCCCAGTCCCAGACTCCGTCGTTGGTCGCGCGAACGACCCAATCCCAGCGCTCGTTGGCCGAGGCCAACGCCGCCGTCCGTTCGCGCACACGTGCCTCCAGGATTTCGGTCAGGCTTTGCATCCCTTCCTGGGCCCGCTGGCGCTCGGTGATATCGAGATTCACCCCGACCACATGCTTACAGCGACCATGCTCATCCCGTACAGGCCGACCCGACCCAAACAGCCAATGCACCGAGCCGTCGGCATGAACGACGCGAAACTCTTCTCTGAAAACCATGTCTTCTTCCACCGCTCTGCGGACGGCTGCAGCAATACGTGAACGATCTTCCGAATGAACCCTCGCCAGCGCTTCGGCTCCTGTGCCGTGAAAGTTTTCCGGCCGGATGTCGAACAATTCGAACTGCCGATCGTTCCACAGCAACGAGTCGGTCTCACTATCCCAATCCCACGTGCCCATGCTCGCACTCTCTAGTGCCAACAGCAGCCGCTCCTCGCTTTCGCGCTGCGCAATTTCCGTCTGCTTGCGGGTTGTAATGTCCTGAACAGCGGCAATGTGTTGAGACGGCATCTCACCGGCCTGCCACAAGGATGCCACATTGAGAATGACCCATACGATCGATCCATCCTTCCTCACGTATCGCTTTTCCATTGAGTAGGTGGACAGCTCCCCGCTCCGCATGCGTTCCAAATAGCCTAGGTTTTTCGCGATATCATCCGGATGGGTGATGCTCATGAACGTCGTCGCCAGCATTTCGTCCTCGGTGCGACCCACCATCTCGCAATACTTGCGATTAACCTTGAAGAATTGCCCTGTTCGCGAATCTACTTGGGCCATGCCCACTCCGGCTTCCTGAAAAATCGTGCGGTAGTACGACTCCGCTTTGTGCAGCCCTTCCTCCGCCCGTTTGCGCTCGGTGATGTCGTTGCCGACGGTAATCAGACAGAGCGTTCCGCCGAACTCCGCCAGTTCCGAAGACACAAGAATATGGCGCAACTCCCCGGATTTGGTCTTGAAGCTTAACTCAAGATTGCGCACCGTCTCGCCGGCTTTCAAGCGCTCAACGAGCCGCGCTCTGTCCTCTTGATTCGGCCAGATGCCCAACATCAACGTGGTGTTTCCGATCACTTCCTCGCGACAAAAACCGAACAGCTGCAAACAGGCTTCATTCACTTCAACACAACGACCGGTTGCCACCTCCGTGATCCCTATCGGGTTTGGGCTTATCCGGAAGGCTTTGGCAAATCGTTCTTTGCTCTCGCGCAACTCCATTTGATCCTTGGCGCGTTGCTGAGCCAGGTGCTTTTCCTTGAGCAAGAGCCCCCCGACGACAACTAACAGAAACGAGGTCATGGCCCGGTTCCAAACCATCACGGGCCTAACCTCATCAAAATAATGCATTATCCCCACCCAGCTGAGGACGACAACGCCGCCAGTCAGGAAGGCCGTACTCCACCAACCAGGAATGTACCTTGTGAACAAGATCGGCAACACATAGAACATCGGCACAGCGATGCCACGTGGAGTGACAAGGTCGAAAACGAAGATCGCCGCTGCTGCTACTGCTGCGGCAAAGATGCAGCCAATCGATTTTGCCTGAATCGGTTCAGGGGTCACGTACCAGGCTCCATCTGAAACACCCTGAAACACCGCAAAATAATGAGTGGTTATGGCATCGCGTCGGGGTGGGTAGTTTATACCTAAAGCAAACTCCATCGCACTAGGTGATCACCTAGGGAACGGGCGGCATCATGCGAACGGGCGGTTAAGGAAGGGAAGCGCTCCCGGTGAGATCTTGTCGTCAAACTAGGTCGCCGCCTAGTTCCTCTCTCGGTCGTCTCCAGGCACAGTACGCTGAACTTGAAGCGATAATTCCGTTGCCATTGGGATTTAGGAGGTGTGATCATGTCCACTGCGCAAACGAGTATTCATGACGCCGTGATCGATATCCTGGCCCGCACCGGACCTTGCACGATGGATGAGGTGGTCTATTCACTCCCCTCCTATGGCTGGAGTGAGGTATTTTTCGCTGTCGATCACATGTCGCGAGACGGCCGATTGGTGATTCAGCGTCCTTCCAGTTCTGTCTACCAGCTCTCCCTCTCCGCATCATGTCAAGAACATAGAATTGAATGTGGACAGAGAACTGAACGCACCGGCCGCCCTCCCGTGCATTTTTGCATGGGATGCGGCTACCTCTGCGACGAAATTGGGTCGGAAGATGGTCAATCGCCGTGGGTTGAAGCGCACCGTTATCTGAAGAAATATGGCCTGACCTGGATCGAGCTCGATCGAACCGACGACATGTGCCCTGCCTGCGCCCGTGTAGTGGCCTGCGGGAGGCGGCGAGTTCCTTCACGCGTTGAGGCGACGACGGTTCGTTAAGGCTCGCTCCAAAAATCGGGCATTTTCTCGATCTGGCTTCTATGCGACGCTTGTCTCCGTATTCTGACCCCGCCTGATCAAGTGATTACTTTGGTTCTGAAGTCACTTTCGACCCTTCCTGTACCGGAGGCTCGATCTTGATCACCGGACCTTCGACCTTTGGCAACAAGCCGGCGCCCGGTTTCTCCAAGATGCGCTCGTCCTGTCGATTGATGGACAAGCTCTGTGTGACATGATCAATGTCCGTGACTGCCGCCTCATGTAAGGCCTGGTCCCCGACTGCGTTCTTCTGCCCAGGATCGTTTGCAAGCGACTGGCCGAGCACGGGGTCGACCGCCTTGTCCATGGGATAGCCGGGATGATTCGGCAACATCGATGGATTGGCGAATGCGAACGACACTCCGAACAGAATGGCGGCCACGACTGAACAGGCACGCAATAAGTTGTTCATGACGCTACCTCTCGTCTGGTGAGGTGAGGATTAAGAGATACCTTTCGTTCACGCGCAGCTCACTCACGCACTTCTTCAGCTGAAGCTGACCGCACCGAAGATTGAGATGAACTAAACTTCTGTCCGCTCATAGACCACCCTACCTTGTATTGGATGCCTAACGAACTAGGAAAGAGCCTAGTCTTGTCGTCCATCGATACCAGAAACCGCTCATTGCCGAACAACCGTGCCGTGAGTCCATAGGCGCGGCAAAACTGTGGCTGATCGGCGTGCATTTTGTGCCGCCTCTTTCCCATGTGGCCTCTTGCTACGCATTCCCTTCCCTGAGAAAAAGTAACCGTTCCTTCTGGGGTAATTCGCTCGTCGTACAGGGTTCTTTCCTAGTAGCGCAGAGTCCGCTCACTCTTTATTGTGCGAACTTATGCAGACGAATGTGGGGAGGTAACTGTTTGCGGTCGAGGAACAAGGCGAGGCCATCATGAAAGATCACAACGTTATTGGGAAAACCAGCGCGGTGCAGATGGACAGCTGCGGACGCTGTCGGGGATTAATGGTGCCGTGCTTCACTGATTCGCTGTTCTTGGAATTGACTGAGGCGGTGCGGGACCCGTCTTGGCGCTGCGTAAATTGTGGCGAATGGATCGACAAGATCATCGCATTCAACCGCCAGCGGACGCGTCATGAGAGCTCTCTCTCAACAGGGTCCGCGTCTGCACCTGCGTCTTCGCACCGTCGGTGGAACCGATAATCGCCCGCCGACGGACCAGGGAGATTGCGATCGGAATCTAGGCGCAGTTCACAAGGATGCCGGCTTGGACGTCGGAGAAAGGTACAGATCATGGCGGAACAGCACATGGCAGGTAAGAATGTGTGGTCGATCATCTTGGCCGGAGGCGAAGGAGAACGAGTCAAGCCGTTCATCCTGCGGTGGTTGGGTCGACATCGTCCGAAACAGTACTGCGCGTTTGTAGGAAGCAGATCCATGTTCGAACACACGGTCGATCGAGCCGCACAGGTCACATCTCTTCAACAGACCGTCGTGGTAGCGGCTCGTCATCACAGGCGCGAGCTATCGAAACAACTGTTCGAACGTCCGATTCGCAAGCTGATTCACCAGCCGATCAACCGCGACACGGCGGCCGGCATTTTCCTGCCGCTCTCCTATATACGGGCTCAGGATCCACACGCGGTGGTCGTGATCCAACCGTCTGACCACTTTATCTATCCGGAACGGCGCTTTTTGGAGACGGTGCGACAGAGCGTGGCGTCGGCTGAAGCGATGCCGGACCGCCTGCTGTTGCTCGGCATCCAGCCGGATCGCTTGGAAACCGAATATGGCTGGATTCAACGCGGCGCTCAACTCAACGGATCCTCCACGAACTCGGTCCATGCTGTCTCATCATTCCTCGAAAAACCGGAGATTTCACAAGCCGATGCGGCGCTCCGTACGGGCGGTTTGTGGAACACACTGATTCTCACGGCAATGGTGAA
Organism: uncultured Nitrospira sp.; assembly: GCA_902500755.1. Classification (GTDB taxonomy): domain Bacteria; phylum Nitrospirota; class Nitrospiria; order Nitrospirales; family Nitrospiraceae; genus Nitrospira_D. The sequence goes on along the minus strand of CABVRV010000007.1, from coordinate 22 downwards.
CACGTTGTGGAAAGCGGGAGAG
>CABVRV010000006.1 GCA_902500755.1 uncultured Nitrospira sp. | reverse complement strand
CTCACCACAGACAAACTGCCAAGCCAATGGTCTAATTTCCGGGGGGAAGGTCAAGGTGGGTCTTATGTGGTTTTGGAAACGAAGGACTACTAATCAGCCGCAACACAATAGGACAACGCTAGAAGATTCCTGGAATGACTTCTTGTCTGGAAAAGGTCTAAGATCTAAGAACGGTTGAAGTGCATATTGTTCTTACTGAACCACCAAAGATTCGCTATGAGTTGTGGTCTCATAGACAGCTCGGTTCTTCTAACAGCTCGGTTCTTCTAAGAGACATACAACTGGATCTTATGTTGTTACCATGTGGGGGACAATCAAACGTGCATACGAAGCTGCTACGTTACAAGGAAGGACGTGTAGTATTGAGATCAATAACTACGGCGGTGCGTCGGGAGAGGAGCAATGGGCTCAAGGATTTTTAGGGAACGCCCGTATTGAAGATCGCCTTCTCGGCATGACGATGGATACAAAAGCCAGCTGCGTAAGTGACCTTGTGGCACTGATGAATATCCACAAACTTGAGAACATTAATTTGCTGCGCATCCGTACCGATCTGGTCTATCCAAGAAGTATTCCAGTTGATGAGGTAAGAAGCTTTGAAATAACTCACTTCTTTGCTCGTTACGATGAAGAGAACCGAGAAATAGAGCCGTGGACCCAGCCAAAATAGAGTCTGATGTATTGGCCAAAGTTTTGCATTCGACCTTGCCGATGTTCACCGATATCGAACCCGCCATGGACATCACCACGTCAAAGTGAATATTCTCAGTTAACACAGACTGGGGAACTTGGAAGGCGTCACGCCCGTGAGACTTGCTGCTCCGCATGATAGGAGCTGCGGACCAGCGGGCCTGATTCGACATGAGCAAAACCCATCGCAAGCCCTTCCTCTTTCAGCAACGTAAACTCGGACGGATCGTAGAATTTGGCGACCGACAGATGGTCTCTCGTCGGTTGGAGGTACTGGCCGATGGTGATGATGTCGCACTGGACTGTTCGGAGATCGCGCATGACTTCGCGCGCTTCGCCGACTGTCTCCCCCATCCCTAGAATCAATCCGGACTTCGTCTTCATCCCATGCTGCTTTGCCCTCGCAAGCAAATCGATCGAGCGCTGATATTTCCCTTGAGGGCGAATTGAGGGAAAGAGCCGTCGGACGGTTTCGATATTGTGATTTATAATGTCCGGCTTTTCCGCACACACCGTGGCGAGCGCTTGCTCGTTTCCCTCAAAGTCTGGGATTAACACTTCGATCGTACAAGTTGGGCTTAACCGCTTTGTCTGCCGAATCGTTTCAGCAAACACCGAAGCCCCACCATCCGGCAATTCGTCGCGATTCACGGATGTGATGACGGCATGGCGCAGGCCGAGGGCTCGCACTGCTTCCGCCACACGCCTGGGTTCAGCTTCATCAACTGCACGGGGCCTCCCCGTTTCCACGGAACAATAGTGGCACCGGCGAGTGCAGATATCACCCAGGATTAGGAATGTCGCCGTGCGAGCATTCCAGCATTCCCATCGATTGGGACAACGGGCCTCTTCACAGATGGTGTGAAGACTCAGCCGTTCTAACGTGTGTTTGATTTCGAGATAGTCAGGACCGGTCCTCGCATGAACCTTAAACCAGGAGGGAAGCCGAGGTCGGCTGAGTTCGAATGGTGGATGGTTGGTCCCTGACGAAGTTCGAAGATCGTCTAACGGAACAAAGCTCATATCGGCCGCCTATTCTCAAACAGTCATCTAAACCAATTCAACATTCTTCCCAAAAGACCGGATTGTTCTGGCTCGGATTCTAGTGGATCCGGATATTCTACCCAGAGTTCCTGCGAACCAAGATACAGGCCGTCGCGAAAACTCATTTGAGTTTTAAGCTGCCGATACCCTTGTGCCTGCAGAGTTTGGATCAGAGTCGCCAGGGCTTCATGCTGGGTAGGATGCGCCTCGGTCATAGCCCGGAGAGTTTCGTACCTGAGGATGGCGCGATATCCCTCTCCGTCTCGCTCAAATTCGACCGGTCTGCTGAACCCTCGCTCCCGATCATCCAACCCGGCGAGCTGATGCTTGTCGAGCCCCATCTCCCCCCAGCGTCATGCGAGCGCTCGAAAGACTGCAACCAAATCGCTCAGTGCAATCGTCTTGTGCCTGAGCACCGTGCGCTCAGCGTGAATCAGCTCGTGTGTGGCCGTATCGGCTACACCAGACTTCAAACACCGTGCGCCGAGTGTCAGAATCCGGTCACATTCATCGGCCAGCTTCTTCTTCACGACCGGATTCACGGCTAGAATCTCCATCAGCTGTCGTCGTGTGTCATCAAGATGCTTCTGGAGTTCGGAATCCGGATAGCTCTTCCGAGCCGCCTCATCCGAACATCGATCGAGGTACTGCGTTAAAAACACGTAGAGACGCACGAGCGCCGCTGCGATATCAATGTGATCATTGGTGGTTGGAGCCATAGAAGGCCTCGCAATCATGAAATGGTATATTGTCTGTCTTGGTGTAGAGCGGTCTCTCTGACATCGGACAAGACAGACGAAACAGACCGAAGCGACCCGATAAACTAGATGCTTTGCAAACTATAGCAACACCTTCACATCTTCACCTTCCACTTTGACCTGATAGGCCTCGACCTTTGCGGATGGATTATTCTGGCACGCCCCGGTGGTGACGTTGAACCGCCACCCGTGCCAAGGGCAGGTGACGATCTCACCTTCCAATTCTCCCTCTCCCAATGGACCCTCTCGATGACAACAGGTATTGTTGATCGCGTGGATCATCCCATCCACATTGAAGACGGCCAGCGTTTTCCCTCTCGCTTCCGCCACAATGCCATGCCCTGGCTTTACATCTGCAATGGCTGCAACACGCACAAACTCCGCCATGCTCACTCATCCCTCCAAATGCCTTTAATTACTGCTGAACGGTTGCTTGATCTTTTTCAGCAAACTATCAATAGACGGCCCTTCTTTCCCGGCATGCCCCATGGCGTCGGAAATCCTCTTCGCAATATCCCGGAACGCGACTGCCTGAGGCGATTCCGGATTGGCGACGACGATAGGATGCCCGGTATCACCGCCATCCCGAATGGCTGGATCGATCGGGATTCGTCCAAGAAACGGCACACCGACTTTAGCAGCCGCCCGCTCCCCTCCTCCATGTGAAAAAATCTCCGTCCGCTCCCCGCAATGTCCACAGACGAAAAAGCTCATATTCTCCACGATACCCAGAAGCGGAACATTCACCTTCTGGAACATCGCCATCCCTTTGCGCACGTCATAGAGCGCAACCTCTTGCGGTGTTGTCACCGTGATCGCACCGGCTAGAGGTACCATCTGCGACAAGGACAACTGCACGTCCCCCGTACCAGGCGGCAAGTCGATGAGGAGGTAATCCAAGTCCCCCCAAAGCACATCGCGGAAAAACGCCTGCAGATACTGGTGCACCATCGGACCACGCCAGACGAGTGGCGCTTCTTCCGGGACCAGAAACGCCATGGAGATCAGCTTCACCCCATAGCTCTCCACAGGAATGATCTTGCCATCCTTCTGTTCCGGTCCGGACGTGCTCCCCATCATCATCGGAATATTAGGACCGTAGAGATCAGCATCCAACAGCCCGACCTTTGCTCCAGCTAAGGCCAACGCGCAGGCTACGTTTGCCGCCACGGTGGATTTGCCGACTCCGCCCTTGCCGCTGCTGACCGCGATAACGTGCTTAACTCCGGGAATCAAATTATCTTGTGCCTGAGGCTGCTGGGCCCCATGGGTATGTTCATCAGCCATACTTTTCTCTCCAATTGGGTTGAGCCCGAACCACATCTCGTACGTGACAGCGACACGATTACGCTGTCATGAAGCGTTATACCGTTATCATAATAAGCGATGCCACGCGCCAAATGATATGGGTCAGTCGGGCTATCGCTTATGCATCGACTGGGGAAGTCGGGACGTGGACATCGGTTGTCGTACATGTATACTGAACTCAGGTAGAAGTCTCTCGCTCAGGAGTCGTGATGACTACGCCGCCTTCTCTCGAACCGGCCATCCTTCGTATCGGCGAGCAGTTGGCCCAGCTCTCCGCCGGTCTGTTGCCCTCGATCTTTGATACCCGCTGGTGGTCTCATTCAGCCATCAATTTGGCAATGAAAGACCCGTCCTTCAAGACCCGCTTGTTCCACTTCATCGATGTCCTACCCGTCATCGAGGACGATGAGCGCGTCGTCTCCCTCGCCGAAGAGTACTTTGGCAATGAGAGCGGTCGGTTGTTCGGACTGCAATGGGGTTTCAGAGCCTTGGCCTCAACCGGCATTGGCGCTCGCCTGACCGGCAAATCCATCAGGAAGCAGATTGAGCAGATGGCCAAAACCTTTATTGCTGGCGCCTCGGTTGAAGAATCAGTTCCCATCTTATCGCAGTTATGGAAAGAAGGGCGGACCTGGTCCGTCGATCTGCTTGGTGAAGCCACGATCAGCGAACAGGAAGCCGATCACTATCGAGATCAATGCTTGAACGCATTGACTGAACTCGGACAGGCCGCCAACGCTTGGCCCTCATCCCCGTTGATCGAGCGAGACCACTTGGGACAGATCCCTCGCGTGCAGCTCTCACTTAAGATTTCAGCACTCTCATCGAGACTGGACCCAATTGATCCCGACGGCAGTTATGAGTCGGTCGCTGCACGCCTCCGCCCGCTGGTCGACCAAGCGTGCGAACTCTCAGCGGGGCTGATTTTTGATATGGAGCAGGCAGAAGCTAAAAGTCTGATCCTCGACATTTTTAAGCGGTTTTTTGCCCAACCAGCCTATCGATCCTATCCCTATGCTGGGCTCGCCCTGCAGGCCTATCACCGAAACACCGAACGAGACATTCAGGACTTAGTCGACTGGGTTCGCGACCGCGGTGTGCCGATTACGATTCGACTGGTCAAAGGCGCCTACTGGGACTCGGATACCGTGCGGTATCGACAAGCCGGCTGGCCATCTCCTCTTTTTGAGCTAAAGACGGAAACCGATCGCAATTATGAACGACTGATTCCCGTTCTCTTCGAGCATGTAGACCTGATCCGTCCCGCGTTCGGCACACATAATCTTCGTACACTGGCAGCCGTGGAAGCCCATGCCGAATCGCTCGGCCTAGCTCCCGATGCGCGAGAATACCAGATGATCTTCGGCATGGCCGAGCCGTTCCAGCAAGCCATGGTGAAATTGGGGCGTCGTGTGCGACTCTATGCTCCTGTAGGCCGATTGCTCCCCGGCATGGCCTATCTCGTGCGGCGGTTGTTGGAAAATACATCCAATGAGTCGTTCCTCAAAAAAGAGTACGTGGAGTCCCAGCCGCTACTCCAACTACTCGCTCCACCGCGGGCCTCAACCCATCATCCACCGATCAACAGGACGGAACTCGCTCACAGCTTTGCTAATGAACCGCACAGCAATTTTGCTCAAGCCAATGTTCGCGCTGCCATGCGCGCAGGAATCGCATCGGTTCAATCTCAACTCGGTCGACGATGGGACGGCAGCATCTCTAACATCGGACTGACCGGCCCATGGCTGGAATCTCGAAACCCTTGTAGGCCAAGCGAGGTCGTCGCCCAAGTGAAGAGTGCAGAAGTGTCCGATTTGGACCTGATCATCGACCGGGCATTTAAGCAATGGGAGAGCTGGCGACGCACCGCGCCAGAAGCGCGATCCGAAATTCTGCGCAAGGCCTCGGCAGATATGAGCCGCCGTCGCTACGAGCTTGCCGCGTGGGAAATCGTTGAAGTCGGCAAGCCTTGGCGCGAGGCTGATGCTGACGTCGCCGAAGCTATCGACTTTCTCCGTTACTACGCAGACGAGATGGATCGATTGGCTCAGTCCACACGATTAGGTGACTACCCGGGAGAACTGAATCATCGTATCTATGGACCGCGCGGCCTCACGGCAGTCATCGCACCATGGAACTTTCCGCTGGCCATTCCAGCTGGAATGATCTCGGCGGCCTTAGTAACCGGGAATCCGGTCCTGTTTAAGCCTTCTGAACGCTCACCTCACCTCGGAGCGTTGCTCACCGACATCTTGATCGAAGCGGGTGTACCAGAAGGTTGCGTGACGTGCCTGCCAGGAGGACCGGAGATCGGGCAAGCACTCGTCGCACATCCTCACGTTGCGACCATCGCGTTCACTGGATCAAAGACCGTGGGGCTTCACATCCTGAACGAAACCTCTCGCGTATGCCCCGGACAGACCATGATCAAACGGGTCATTGCCGAGATGGGTGGAAAGAACGCCATCATTGTCGACGAAACAGCGGATCTCGACGAGGCGATCACGGGAGTCGTGGCGTCGTTTTCAGGATATGCGGGACAGAAATGCTCGGCCTGTTCGCGTGTGATCGTTCACCGGTCGGCCTACGACCCATTCGTCGCACGTTTACAAGAAGCCGTGTTGAGCTTAGAGATCGGTGATCCAGTGAAGCCCGGCACCAGAGTGGGACCAGTGATCGATGCCCGGGCTCAAGCCGGTATTCAACGCTACATTTCGATCGGGCGTGAAGAAGGGCGGCTGCTCGTGCAATGTCCCGTCGCTCAGGATGGATATTTTGTCGGACCAACGGTTTTTGTCGATATCCAACCTCATCACCGATTGGCCCAAGAGGAAATATTCGGGCCGATATTAGCGGTCATGAAGGCGGATAGTTTTGTCGAAGCGTTACGGATGGCAAACCGAACAGATTACGCACTGACGGGTGGAGTATATACGAGGAGTCCTGCCAACCTTGCGATTGCCCGCGAACAGTTTGATGTGGGTAATCTGTACCTGAATCGACCGATTACCGGCGCCCTGGTCTCTCGTCAACCCTTCGGAGGGCACCGTTTCTCAGGGGTAGGAGCGAAAGCGGGTGGGGAAGACTACTTGGGTCAGTTCATGATCAGCCGAGTGATCAGCGAAAACACTCTCCGTCGTGGATTCGAATCCACGCAATGAGGCTTTCTATAGTTTCACGTCATGATCTTCAAGTTCTTCCGAGATTTCCGTCACGACTCCCCGATCCTCTTTCGCGCCGGCTAATTCCTGTCGTTCCGAGTATTTCACGAGACCGACGCCTTTGGCGAACCATGCCGTCATCACGTCGCTTCCCGAGATGGTATGACGGCTACCGGAGAGATGGATCTGCATCTTCATTCGTGCTTCGACTTTGACGGCATCCTGAAACGTGCCGGCCGGAACCGTGATCGTTTCGCGACCGATCACCGTGCTCCAACCTTGGACATCGACGTTTTCATCCGTTCCGTCACGATCCATGTCGCTCCCAAAATTGAGCCCGCTACGATCGAACTGTTGAAATGATGATGGGACGGTTAAGGGAAACCGAAATATCTGATAGGGAGTGATCTGTTCCTCCAACGGCGTTCCAGGCTCCGACCCATAGTAGACAATGCCGACCGCATCTCGTCGATAGAAACTATCCGATGGTCCGTGATTGCCGGGATTGGTGTCATGGAACACCGTCACGGTGGCGCCATTGATGGTTTTTGTTCCAGACACCGTCGACACGTTCGTGAAAAATTTGAGCTCAACCACCTGGAGCGGACCTTCGCTGATCTGACCTCGATAGGTCCACCGACTTCCTGGCGTATCGGGGAAATACTCTTCGGACTTGGCAATGGTGACCGGCTCTTCAGCACCCGCGACCTCAGGCCCTGGGTGAAGTCCGAACAGTAGGCACAGCCCCATGATCGCCATCAAGCTCGTAACGAGTTCACGTTTCAACATGTTCGTGCTCCAGACAACAGATTTTGACGGTAACACAGGACTCCCGACAGCGGCAAGCCGATCAGGGGCGATGGAACGGACAATGCGACAGCCCGCCACACATCTCCTGCCTATTCTTGAACAGATCTGGAACAGTTGGAAGGGAGCAGAAACCCGGTGAGTCACACAGCGTTCGCAGGGTCGACGATCAATCCAGTAATCAGCACATGCGTCGTGAACGCACACCAGATGCAGAAGACCGCGGAGAGTCGCCTTGAGACTCGAAGCCGAGCACTCAATGGCTTGGGGAAGACCATGGCCTCGATCGATTGCTCCCCTAGTTCACCGAAATCAGGAGGTTCATCGTCCTTTCACCGCTGCTTCAATATCTGTCCGTGAAAAATCATGGCCCTTGAACAGCAGGGCCGTATCCATGGCCTTTGCCAATGCGTAGGAGAAACAGTCTCCAAAGTTCAGGTTCGCCGCATGCCTGCCTTTACCGAATTGTCTAAACGCTCCCCGCGCGATGTTCGCCTGCTCGACATCCACCGGCACGATCTCTATTCCCGCTTTCAGAACAAACAAATCGAAATCCCTCAATCCGTCATATCCCATTCGGCCTTCCATCACCATGGAAGCCTTGACGAAACTGACCGCCGACATCAAACATCGGTCGGCTGCTTCAATGACCTCATTGAACGTCCGCCGCTCCACCTCATCCCGCAAAATCGCCACCACGGCAGACGTATCAATCACAATCACGTGGGCATCCCGCTCTCATCGTACCCGATAATTTCGTCGTCGGTACGCCTATCGCGCAAGGGCAGAGAAGCACAATGTCGCGCGATCTCATCCAGCTCATCGGCCAGCCGCTTCCGCCTGCGCCGCCGCTTCAAATGTTCAAGACGTTCCTTCAAGGCCGTGGTCACAGCCTCGGTCTTGGTTTCCCCAGTCAGCGCCGCAATGGCCTGCGCCAGCTTTTCCGTTTCCGTATTTCTAATGTTCAGAGCCATATCTTCACCATTGCTACACAGTTGCCAACATAGCTACACTATAAGTCAGAACGATTTGATGCACAAGTCATTTTCTGCAGGAGACGGCAACAGCCAGGCGCGATTTGGACAGGGGCCAACATATGGGACAGACGCCCTGATGAAAGCCAGCGAACGATGATAGACCGCAACCGATATGCGGTTCAGGAATGACGCCCGTTGTCATGCATAGTTCAAAGCCAAACCGCACAGGGCATTTTAAACGTATCCGACCCCATAAAATTTTCCGGGACCATTGGTAGAGAGTCGATCCAGCGCCGTCCGGTTGCTTGCCGCTGAAGACAGTACAAAAATTCCGTCCGACTCTGGTACCTTAGCAAGACCCCTCGGCGTCGAGACGCTTTTATAGCCCGGCGGAATCAAGGGATTGTCCCGGCATGCGTCTAGAATGACCACCGCCTGCTTGGGGTGAGTGCGGTCGCCAGACGTGAGCTCGGTCAAAATTTCATTGAGGCTAATCGCCTCTCTGGTCAATTGGGCCTGCCGACCATACTCGATGAAGGGGATATCCCGCGGCAGAAGGTAGTTCTGTCCATCGATCTGCACACCATGCCCTGAAAAGAAAAGTGCGAACGTGTCATCTTTTCCAAGACTATCGAGAACATTTTGCCACTTGGCATTGAAGGCGGAGCGAGTCAGGTTAGAAGCCTTCGTCACCTGAAACCCGATCTCCGTCAGCTTTGACGAAACCCCGTCCGCATCATTCACCGCATTCCTGAGCTGTTTGTCAGCCGCAAGGTTGTCATAGGTTCCAATCCTAACCACAAAGGCAACGCGCTTGCCTTCTGCTGCCTCCGATACCTGGGATGTGATAACAATTAGGAGTGGAGCGATCACGTGTATCCACTTCGCACGACAAATGTCGACTTTCAGTGGAAGATGCATAAGCAGTTGAAAATGAATCAGAGTCAAAGCAAAAGGTTATTTCGGAATGTCCTGGGCGCAACGGAACCCGATATCGCCGCGCCGCATCGTCGGTGCTTCCATGTCCCGGTTCGCGGATCGCACGTCGACTAGGGCACTGTGCCAGGAGCCACCGCGAAGCACGCGAAACTGGCCACTTGGAGGCCCAGTGGGATTGCGCACGGGACTCTTGCCGTAATAGTCCTCTCCATACCAGTCCGCCGTCCACTCCGAGACGTTACCGCCATGCCCTTGAGCCCATAGGAGGTTTGGCCGAAATCAGCGTGATCAACCGCTTTGACGCGCTTGCTATAGCTGTCTTCATCTACCCTTAAGTTGAGAGTGTTCATGAAGTTGGCAAACATAAAGGCGTCAAACGGCCCCTTTGGGGGTTCATTACCCCATGGGTACGCTCGCCCATCCGTTCCGCGAGCCGCCTTCTCCCACTCCGCCTCCGTGGGTAATCGCTTCCCAGCCCACTCGCAATAGGTCTTTGCATCATGCCAATCAGCTCCCACGACCGGAAAGTTTCGATGCTTGTTGCCGTCTACCTGATCCCAATGCTCAGGTTCCGACCTATTCTTCGCTCGCATGAATTCGGCATATCTCTCGACTGTCACTTCGAACTTGTCCATGTAAAATCCGTCCACCATAACTTGATGTCGGGGGTGTTCGTCTTTCTTTCCTTCCCCATCCGGCGAACCCATCATGAATTCCCCTACCGACACCATCACCATCGGTGCGCCATCCTTGCCAATAATTTGCGAGGAAATTTTGCCAATTGAGAGTCCCTGCGGTGGCCGAATCATCGCTTGTAGTTGGTCCGCCTGTTGTGGCACTGCCTGACCGAGTTCAGGTTGCGGTGACGGAGCATTCTCCTTCATCTCCTGCTGCCGTTTGAATTCAGCAAGCATCTCAGTAAAGTTTAGTTTTGGCTGTTGTGGCACTGACTGAGCAGGTTCCGGTTCACGCCTGTCTTTGGCAACATTGGCGACACACCCAGCAAGGCAAAACTGTCCGATCAGTCCATCTGTGTATTCTGGAATTTGCTCAGTTTCTGTGAGAGCGTAAACCCTCTCCTTCACCTTGACTGCTAGATCTCGAATGGACAGATTGGCTTGATTCAGAAGAGGCAACAAGCTGCGTGTATAGACTGAGTTCGGATCTGTATCATCTGGACCTAAGCGATCCAGAGAGACCGTTCCTGGCGCAGCGGCGTACAGTATAAATGTCCCTCCTGTATTCTTAACTTCAGCCAATCCGCCCTTGGATTTCCCGCTTTTTGTTCGATATTCAGGGGGAATCGTTGGATTCTCACGGCAAGCATCTAGAATCATGACCGTCACTTTGGGGTATTGGCGGTCCCCAGTCCGGAGGTCATTCATCAACTCTGACACACTAACCGCTTGACGCTTGAACAACTGATGACGACCATATTTAAAATAGGGAATGTCGCGAGGGAGAAGCAGGTTTTCTCCATCTACTTCTACTCCATGTCCGGAAAAGAATAAGACGAATGTGTCCTCTTTGGTCAGGCTATTGAGAACGTTTTGCCACTTTGCATCGAATTCAGAGGTGGTTACGTCAATCCCTTCAATAACTTGGAACCCGATGTTTCGGAGCGTTCGGGAGACTTCCCGTGCATCATTGACAGCACGTTCTAGATTCTTCCCCAGTTTTTCATACTTATTGATGCCTACCACGAACGCGATTCGTTTACCCTCATCGGCTAATGTTGCCGATGGAATGGCGCCGATGGTCATGAGAAGGGCGACCATCATGATTACCAGTGGTCTAGATAAATAGACATTCTGTCTTGTACGAAGCCCGTTGCTTCTCACTACATCCCCGCTTGTGCACGTATCATTCACGCCCTTATTACTGACCTGTCTGTTATGAGCCGAATACCCAGGGACGCTGTTTCCAGTCCTCCCATTTCATGAGAGGATCCTGGGGAAATTTGGCGAGAATACGCTTTTCACCTTGAGCCTTTTTCTCTGCATTGCCGTTCCAGGCAGCTTTTCCCAGTAAATGAACTGCGGTATAGATTGCACCAACCTTCACCGATCCAACCTTAAAATCTTCCATCGCAATCTTAAGAATGTCATCAGCCTCATCGCGAGAGCGGGCCTGAGTCCAGTAGAGATAGTCGTGGACCACGGCCGCATAGGCATATTCCCCATCAGGCCGCAGGGCCGAAAAAAATATCCGTGGGACGCTAGCCAAATCAGTCACGAAACCCTTTGGGACAGTCACAGCTTTATAGCGCTCCTGCCCAGGATTCGGTGTCCAAGAGATCGGTGCGGTGAGAAAGTAGATGGGTTCCCAAAATCGGGACACCTTGAGCATTCCACTGACCGCTTTCTCGGTACTCATCCATTCGGTCATCCAGGCTTCCATCGACATCTCATTGGCGGGCTGGCCCAGCTCCTGGGCGAAGCCCTCGCGCGAGAGACTCCCTCGTGTGGACACTTCTCCTCCACAGGCAAACGAAGCAGCCGTTCCCACAACCCATCGAAGGGCGTTGCGACGTGTTATCATGGCTATAACTCCTCGGTCATAGAAGATCAGATGAAGTTCATACTAAAGACAGGAAGTACAAATATTACTCATCCACCCTCATCCGACCTTCAGTCAGACAAGTTGCTACCTTAACGGTGTGGTAGATGTGTGGCAAATGGCACCTCACACGTTGACTTTCATCCATAGCACTCACCATGCTAGCGCCAAAAATTCAGTCTTCTTAGTCAGCCTCTCACTGAGCCCTGACACCCGCAGACATTGCAGAAATCCTATCCATCGAGCAGTATCTAAAGCGATACAGCATGTATCTGTTTTGATTCATGAGATCCTTGTTTCCCTGATCAAATAAGATATGGCGGCGGAGTGTACCGTACGTAGTTCAACCTGTCTAGAAGCTGGACCGGAATGGGAAGTGAGGGTTCGACAAACTTCAGTTGATCCGTTCGCAGCTTTGATGGGTTTATCTGTCACCGCCCCTCCATTCTCTCTATCACTTGCCTTCGCCCCTCACTCCTCGCATAATTCATCGCCATGCCATCCCCGATTGAACCACCGCCAGCCGTCCTCGTCACTGGAGCCTCAGGAGGAATTGGTCGCGCGATCAGTCGGGCCTTTGGACAAATCGGATGGTATGTGGGTGTCCATTACTATCAAGACAAATCTGCCGCCGACGCGACATTGGATCAAGTCCGCAAGGTCGGGGGAACTGGTGAAGTCTACGCTGCGGATATTCGGAGGCCTGAGTCTGTGCAACGCATGTTCGATCAATTCTCCAGCGACACCCAGGGCCCCCTTGCCGTGGTCTGTAACGCCGGAGTCGGACAGAGCGAGTTACTCGTACGCCATGCCGACGACATCTGGGACAATGTCATCGCCACGAATCTCACCGGCACATTTTATTGTTTGCGAGTCAGTGCACCTCTCTTGCTCGCTCGGGGCGGAGGCCCCATTATCGTGATCGGCTCGCACACCGGATTCCACGGTGCGAAGGGACAGAGTGCTTACGCCACATCGAAAGCGGGGCTGATCGGGCTCGTCAAATCAGCAGCATTGGAATGGGGTCCGCACAACATTCGGGTAAACCTTGTCCTGCCGGGATGGCAGAAAACCGACCTGACAGAGGGGATCTTTCCAGAAGGCAGCGGATGGCTAGACCATGCCCTACACCGCCCGCCGGCAAGCGAAGAGATGGCCAGAACCGTCGTTCATTTGGCTCAGCTCAACGACATTTCCGGACAAGTGTGGAATTGCGACAGCCGAAACCTGTAATGTGAAACGTACCTCGTGAAGCGTAGCTTGTACGGTACGAATACCCGTCGACGTCATTTTTTTCGCTTCACGAACGACGAGCGACGAATGAAGCGACTCCCGATGAGCCACGGCATTTTCATCACAGGAACAGACACCGGTGTTGGAAAAACTCTGGTCGCTGCTGCCCTCGCCCTACATCTGAAGAAGCGTGGCTTCTCAGTCGGCGTCATGAAACCGATCGAGACAGGCACCTTGGCGGGAAAAGACTCGCGGTCAGACGCCGCACGGCTGCAATCCATCATCGAAAGTGAGGAGACGCTGGGCGCCATCTGTCCCTATTCGTTTGAGATGCCGGTGGCCCCCCTTACCGCTGCGCAACTGAGTGACCAATCCATTAATCCAGGCACGATCAGAAAAATCTATCAGCTCCTATCCAGGCGATACGAGTGCATGGTCGTTGAAGGCGTCGGTGGCGTGCACGTCCCCATCACGCAAAGCGACAATGTCATGGATTTGGTGAAACGGTTGCGGCTTCCGGTCGTGATTGTCGGACGCTCCGGGCTTGGTGGGATTAACCATGCGTTGCTGACGATCGACGCGCTTCGACGAAAGAAGATTCACATGATCAGCCTGGTCCTCAATCGTACCGAGCCCGTACGATCAGCTCTCGCACGTGCTCAGGAACGATCGACCGTTGAGATCCTCCGCAAACAGGCTGGCGTGCCGGTACTCGGGCCTCTCCCCTACGAATCCGGCATGCCGGGCCGCTTCCGGCCCACAGTTGCACATCTCTCCCGATCGACATCCATCAAGAAGCTGGCGATGCTGTTGCAGAAAAGCGCGAAACGAAATCGCTGACGGTGTGTTGAATATCCGGCGCCTTCAGGATGGCGGAGATCACCGCTGCTCCGTTGGCCCCTGCCCGAACCACTTCTTCAATATGGTTCAGCTCAATCCCGCCGATGGCAAAGATCGGCAGTGCCGTCAGTCGACGAACGGCTCTCAGTCCTTCTATGCCGACAACCGGATCATGATCCAGCTTCGAGCCGGGCGTAAAAATAGGCCCGAAGCCCAGATAATCCAGTCCGACGGTCGCCGCAGCCGCCACTTGCTCAGCGTTGTGAGTCGACAGTCCGATCAATTTGTTCGGCCCCATCACTTTTCGCGCGAGCTGAAACGGCAAATCTCCTTGTCCAAGGTGCACTCCATCGGCCTCCACTGCCAATGCCAAATCGCAGCGATCATTGACGATGAACAACGCTTCCAACTCATGGGCGACCTTTCTAAGTGCCGACGCTTCCGCATAGGCGACCTTCATCGAGGCCGTCTTGTTCCGGTACTGAAACAGCTTGGCTCCTGCTTTCGCTGAGACCATCAAGACATTGAGCAGTGTACGATCGGGACTGACTGAGGGATCGAGGATGACATACAGCCCGGATAGCGGCGGTCCTCCGGTGTTCTTCCCTGTCGCATTCTGCGTCATATCAGTTACGGCTTCGACCGTTCCAACACCTTCTGTTTGACGAGACGAAAGTGTGCTTCGAGTTCCTGCCGCATCGCAATCGCTACCAGCCAGTCCGGCACCATAGATTCGATTTCTACGATCAGCTCGAAATCGGCGCGCGTCCGATTCCCCTCTTCAACGGAATTGAGCGTCCACACTCGATGATAGCGTTTGAAATCCCCACCCTTCAGGTCGGTCACCAAACCACCATTCGGGAGGATTCTCGATTCTGTGACCAACCGACGCTCTCCTGGCATCAGGGGATGTTCAATGCGAAGGTCGACCGTAGCCACCCCCTCACGGATGGTCAACTCGGCCACGCGCATCCGAACTTCAAAGAGGTCAGGCCAATGAGGGTAATCCGTCAGGAGCGCTTGGACAATAGCCGGCCTCGCTGGGAAGAATACCTGTGCCGTCGCGCGAACGCCACCGCCGGATTCTGCGGCGACCGCTAACCCGTCCGTCTCAGCCGCCGGCGAATCTCCTGCTCCGCACCGCATGACGAACAAGAGCACGACGAACGCAACCAGCCATGGTGGAGCCGGAGATCCTCCTTTTTGTTTATCCAACAATGGCATCCAGCAGCCGCTGATGAATCTTTCGTACCCGTTCAAGCTGCCCTTTCGCGGGAAACCGCTCGTAGAACCCGTCGGCCCGAAACTCTTTAGTCAATGGCGCCCAGGGCTTGACGAGCTCGGCGAACGGCTTGTGCGAGCGTTGTTCCTCCCAATCGGTGATGAGCTTACGATCCACGATCAGGTCGTCGAGCACACGAATCAGCGCCTTGAGGGTCACATCCCGAGTCAACATATACCGGTCATTGGCTCCCCAGACCTCGCCCATGACATCCTTGACGCCCTTCAGGTAATCACGAACCAGTGCGTAGCACCGGTCAGGCTTCATGCCCAGATGGGATTCCATCCAGCGTTTATGGGCCGTCACGACCTTCAGCAGTTCATTGAACACTTCGGACTGCAGAATCCACTTTTCCTGCTTGCTCCGTCCGCCGAGCCGATTGATCTTGTACTGCAGCGGGGAGTCCGACTCACCGTACAAGAGATTAACGACCTTTGCGGCAAATTTCTTTTCCGGACTCTCCCACGAGACTTTCTCGTAGAGATCGACCAAATGCGACCGGTTGATCCGCGTATGGGTCGAATTGATGATCACGAACATCTCCGTGGCGAAATCCGCGCTCCGTCCATCGAAGAGCAGACACGGCACTTCGACCTGTGCGCTTTGATCTGGATGTTTCTCATGAAAAAAGTGCAAGCCGGCGAGTCGATGTTGCCCGTCGATCACCAGATATTTTCCCTTCGGCTCGCTCAGGTGGCCGATTGAATCCGAGCCGTCTGCTTTTTGGAAGCGAAGCGTTTCATCGGTAAAGAGGAGCACCGTGCCCGGAATCATTGGTTGGGCCACGACGGTCTCATAAAAATTGACGATCTGCTTAATCTTCTGGCGATTCAGGACACGCTGAAAACCTTTTTCACTCCGCTCGATTCCCGCAATAAACTGGGCCACATCATCGTGTTCAGAGAGCTTGGCCTGTTCGATCTCTTCACCCTCAAAATAGTATCGGCTCGTAAACCGAACCTTGTTCAAGAGTTCACCGGCCTTATAGGCGATGAAATAGAACATGCCCTCCTTTTGCGTGATCCGCGTCGCGAGCATAGAACCTCCTTGGCTGCCAGAAGCTGGGAGAGGATTCTACGCGGCCCCCTCCATGGCCGCAAGACGAACGACTGTGCTACGATCCTACAACGATGATTTCACAATGGTCCATGGTTTCTGCGTTCACCTCGCTCCTGTTGCTCATACCGGTGATACCTTTCGATGCCAGTGCACAGGAACCGGAAGATTCACGAGCCACAACGGAACTCTCATGTAGCTTCTTGATGGAAAAAGGCGAAACCGCGCGGCTCTGTCAGGTCCCATTCCCGCAAGGCTGTCTGGTCGCCCATGTCCCAGGCACCAAGCAGCCCTGGACTACCATCTCAAAGGCCGGCCGACTCCAGTGTCGATTCAATGAAAAAGAGACTGATTGGAAAACGAAAATTGTCGGCGCATGCGGCCGATGCCAATCAGTCCGCTGTTCAGCCCACTTTAGCGTCCGCTTTGACTGTTCCGCCCTGCACTAATTCCCGAGTGACCGATGTCCCTGACAGCGACGATCAAGCAAGAAGCACGTACGCTGGGATTTGACGCGGTCGGCATCGCTCGCATTGACGACAGCGCCCCGATTTCGACCGTCGGAAACTTGAGCATTGGTTCGAGTGAGAATCATGCAACCTCCTTACCTCAGCGCCTCTTCGATCGTCTTAGCGAGTGGCTCCGGCACGGCTATCATGGAAGCATGGCCTGGATGGAACGCACCCCGGAGAAACGTGCCGACCCTCGTCATGTGCTTCCGGGCTGCCGTTCGATTATCTCGGTAGGAGTCAACTACCTCACCGAACATCGCGCCGACGAACAGCCCGGCTATGGCCGTATCGCCCGGTATGCCTGGGGGAAGGACTACCACAAGGTCCTGCTTCGCCGTCTTCAGCACCTTGAAAAATTTGTTCACGCCCGGGCACCCGACGCGCGCACTCGTTGTTACGTGGATACCGGCCCGATCATGGAAAAAGCCTGGGCCGAACGGGCTGGTCTTGGCTGGATCGGCAAACATTCCAATCTCGTCTCAGCCGAACACGGCTCCTGGCTGTTGCTGGGAGAAATCCTGACGACGTTGGAGCTTGACGCCGATGAGCCGGCGACCGATCTCTGTGGGAGCTGCACGCTCTGTATTCAGGCTTGCCCGACGAAGGCCATCACCGAACCCTATGTCGTCGACGCCGCTCGTTGCATTTCCTACCTCACCATCGAACGACGTGGCGATGCGACCGGTATCCCTCATGAGCTGCAAACTGGTATGGGGAACAAGATTTTTGGTTGTGATGATTGCCTTGACGTCTGTCCGTTCAACCTACGAGCTGAGCCCACTCGTGAAGAGGCCTTTCAACCGTCCGATTGGACCCTCTCGCCCGACCTGAAGAAACTTTCCGAGCTGGATGAATCGACCTTTGCCACGCTCTTTCAACAAAGCCCGATCCGTCGAGCAAAGCTCCATGGGCTTCGCCGAAACGCGGCCATCGCGCAACGCAACATGAAGTGAGCGTACCCCTCCAACGTTTCTCACTACGTACTAGCGCGAATCGAATTAGATACAAAGTGTATCTTTTTAGGTTCTCGCCATCCTTAAACATTTGAATCCATGCCTTATCAGCAGAATCTAGTCTGGCGCCTGTAGGTGATCAATTTTCCATGGAAATTATAGACACCTCTGAGCGACAACACTGGTGGTACGCATTGTGCTTGGAGGGTGGCGGCTGCTATCACTTGCAAGGTAGGGGATGGTACATGCTGCATGTGATTGTTGGCGTGCGTTAAAAAAAATTTGCTTACGCTGCCAAGAACAATGTATTTTTTCTTCTAAATTTGGTAGATAGTTGACCCGGCGTTTGCTCGACGAGTGATGGAGGGGGCCAAAACTAGCCGTGCTTGTCAGCGCAGCGTCTCATTTCCATAAAAATCTAAAGGGAGGCTACTATGCAGAGGTTTCGTGTACTCACATTAACCCTAGGACTTGGTGTCCTGTTGGGAGCCAGCGGGTGCATCACCATGCCTGGGTCCGCAGGGGCAAAAGTTCACGATGTCACATTCACGGCGACCGAATCCGAAATCGTCATCGACGGTAACGGGACCAAGTACAAGGCCTGGACCTTTAACGGTCAGATGCCAGGTCCAGTCGTCCGGGTCACCGAAGGCGATACCGTGAACTTCACCCTGATCGGCGACAAGAAGAATTCATTCCCGCATTCGATGGACTTTCATGCGGCCGAGCTCGATTTCTTGAAGAACTATCACCGTACGGTTGGACCGGGAGACACACACAAGTTCACCTTCGTGGCGAAGAAACCCGGCGTGTTCTTCTACCACTGCGGCGCGAGCCCAATGATCCAGCACGTGGCCCGCGGCATGTTCGGTGCGATTATTGTCGATCCGAAGGATTCACGTGCCTGGCCCAAAGCCGATCGGGAATTTGTCCTCGTGCAATCCGAGCTGTGGCAAAATCCAGACAACGTGCAGGCGATGTTCGATCGGAAATTTGATTATACGATCTTCAACGGCGGTATCTTCAAGCACCATCCCTTTATGCCTGGAGGGGAACCGTTGGAAGTCAAGGTGGGCGAGCGGGTCCGAATCTATTTTGTGAACGCCGGCCCGAACGAGTTCTCTGCGCTCCATCCGATCGCCGAAATCTGGGACAATGTCTATGAAAGCGGCAATCCGGCCAACAAGTTCACGGGAGTCCAGACGTACGTGGTCGGACCAGGCAGCGCAGCCACGTTCGATATGATTGCTGAGTCACCGGGGGCGTATCCGGTCGTGACTCACTCCTTAACGAGCGCCCTGCGAGGTGCGATTGCGGTGGTGATCGCGAACGAGAATCCCAAGGACTATAAGGGCCAGTTGATGCCAAACACCCCTTGGAATCCATAGTCAGTCAGTGCGCCATGTAGTTATTTTATTCTTACACAAAGGAGACGATATGACATTGAGCAAGCAGATTGTTTGTGCGGCTGTCGCAATAGCGGCAGCATGGACCTTGAGCAGCACCCCATCCTTTGCCGCAGATCGGTCGCTGTATGAGCGGCTCGGCGGGCAAGGCGCGATTCAGGCCGTCGTCACCAAGTTCATCGGCAACGTGGGAGCGGATAAGCGCATTAACGGCTATTTCGCGACCACCGACCTGAAGAAGCTGAACAAGCTCTTGGTTGAACAGGTGTGTGCGGCGAGCGGTGGCCCCTGCACCTACTCAGGTCGAGACATGAAGACGACGCACAAGGGCATGAAGGTCACCACAGCTGCCTTCAACGCACTCGTGGAGGACCTCGTCAGTGCACTGGATACCTTCAACGTACCGGAGAAAGAAAAGGGTGAGTTGCTCGCCGTCCTCGGACCAATGAAGAGTGATATTGTCGAAGTTCCCTGACGACTCGCAGTGGTGAACGCTGCGGTAGTCCCAAGTTAGTCGCTCGCCGGTCCAGACCGAACAGGTCTGGACCGGCGAGGTCCTCATGCTGGTAGACTGGCCTCTGCTTCTGCTTCCACCTAATCATTCTCCACAGGACATGGGCACTGCCACTTAGGACAATATCGTGTTATCATGTCGACAAGACTGGCGCCGCCGTACATACGACGCTGGGAGCCATCTTGCGGCAACATCAGTGGTACTTACCAAGGAGGAATCATGAGAGGTAAGCGTTTGGTCATGACAGTGTGTTGCATAGTCGCCGTCGCGTCGTGGAGTGCGACAGGATGGGCCGGTCCCGAAGCCGATCCATTGAAGCCGCGTGTCCCGGATGCTGAGCGTGGCGAGGCCCGCAAAATGAAGAGCCCGATCACCGTCACACCGGAGATACTCGCTAAAGGCAAAGAACTTTATGAGGGCAAAGGCACCTGCGCGAATTGTCACGGTCAGAATGGAAATGGTGAAGGTGCCGGAGGACTGTTGTTGTCGCCGGGCCCCCGAAATCTCACGAACTGTAAGTTCCATAAGAAGCGAAACGATGGTGAGCTGTTCTGGGTGGTTAAGAATGGGAGCCCAGGTACCGGCATGCCGGCCCTTGTGAAGGGCGGCGTACTCACAGAAGAAGAAGCTTGGACGATCATCGCCTACGAACGGGGGTTCTGTAAGGACAACGAATAGCGACTGAGGAATTTTCCTAAGGTACCTGTGACGGCGAGCTGTCGGTCGAACGTTTCACCGACAGCTCGCCCTTCATCTCGACGGTGAGTGCCACTTACCGTCTGCCCATATTCTGATCTGCTTCCAGTAACTCCGGGAAGAGAGATCAAGAAGCATCTTGCCGGACGTTATTGGGTTCTTGCCTGCTCGACCATATCCAGTTCGTTGAAAATAATCGCTGCCACGGTAGTCCTCGATGAGCGAGTCGTCATCATCCCACCCCTTTCTTTCGTTACGGACAGAGGTGTAGGCTACAAGTAATTTCGATGGTTTGATAGGAGGCTAGGCTAAGGGAGCACTCCGATGAACCCTCATACATTTCTCTTGCTCTCGAAAGACCCGGACCTTAAGCGACTCCTTCAAATCGCGTCCCCTCATGCCAAGATTATCGAGACGTCCACTGTATCGGAGGGACTCAGCCTCTGGTCAGAAGTCTTACCCACCTTGGTAATTGGGGAGGGGAATCCTCCTGTTCTGGCGCCTCTTCTGGAATACACACGTCAGATCCCTGAAGCCCCGCCCGTACTGGTCATCGGAAACCGTCACTCTGTCAAGGATGTAGTCGAGATCATGCGTGCCGGCGCGGCGGATTACCTCACCAAGCCCATTCTTCTGAATGATCTACAAGCCACTATTGCTCGGGTGCTCAGTTACCCTTCGCTTTCTCCCTCATCCTCATCACAGGACCCGTTCACCTCAATCATTAGCGTCTCGCCGCAGATGAACCTGATGAAGCAACTGGCCAGAGAAGTGGCATCGACCGATGCCACCGTCCTCATTACAGGGGAAAGCGGAACCGGGAAAGAACTGCTCGCAGAGGCCATTCATCGTGATAGCCAACGAGCCACCGGCCCCTTAGTTGCGCTGAATTGTGCCGGCATCCCGGAAAATCTCTTAGAGTCCGAATTATTCGGTTATGAATCGGGTGCCTTTACCGATGCGAAGCGGGCCAAGCCTGGCCGATTCCAGCTGGCGGAGGGAGGCACGCTGTTTCTCGACGAAATCGGCGAAATGAGCTCAACGGCTCAGGCCAAACTGCTGCGTGTGCTGGAAAACCACACCATCGATCCCTTAGGCGATACGCGCAGCCATACAATCAACATCCGTATTATCGCCGCCACCAATGAGGACCTGCTGGCTCAGATCAAGGCCGGCCGGTTTCGCCTCGACCTCTACTATCGGCTGAATGTGTATCAATTGCGTATTCCACCGTTGCGCGAACGGCTCGATGACATTGAACCAATTTTATTGATTTTTCTGGAGCGTGTAAGAAGGGAACGAGGATGCCGTCTCAAAGCCATCGCGCCATCAGCCCTTGCCGTTCTTAGGAATCACGATTGGCCCGGTAACGTTCGGGAACTGCACAATGTCGTTGAGTGGCTCACGATCACGTGCAAAGAAGACGTCATCCAGCCACATCATTTGCCGACATCCGTGAAGACTCCTTCCGCGATTAATCACATCAGTACAGAACCCAAGCCATCCCTACTGGCCTTTGGGCTTTCGTTTCAAGAGATGGAAAAAAAGATGCTCGAAGAAGCCCTACAAAAGGCATCGGGCAACGTCTCGGAAGCCAGCCGGCTTCTCAAAATGACCCGCAATACACTTCGATACCGGATGGCAAAACACCACCTGCAATAACCACACGCTGCCCTGTACTCCGCATTCCGCCCGTCTAATCGATCGTGGACCGGATCAGATACCGCACGTATCTTTTCAGATTCAGCTACGTATCTCTTTCGATTCCTCCTATGTATCATCATTGAACAAAACAAAAATCAGTGTGCATAAGTTATTAGAATTTAATCGGCTTCCTCGCCTACACAAGATTTGAGCTAGCAGGTATGTGTATTGCTACTTATTCGTATTACTAGTGATGGTGGTCATTAGGTAAGGAGATTGAAGAGATCACAATAGGTCAATGGACATTATACTTTCAGGAGGTGGATGATGAAGCGGCAATCTATCGTAGGATTCTCAAGTGCGGCCCTGTGCTTATTCATCTCTGTGGCTGCCTGTGACAAGGTCAACCTTACAGAAGTCATGAAGGTAGGAGGCCAGGTGGCAGCAGGCCAGACAGCACAAAGCGGGACGCCAGGAGGCGGGATGGCGGGCCTGTCTGTAGCAGGGCAACTGCTTAAAGATGTACCCATTTCTGTCCCTCCCTCAGCCGTGGCAAAATTGGGGAATGCATTCTATCACTTTGAAATTCTACGAAAAGAAAGTCAAAAAGAAACGGAACCTAGAGTGACGGACCAAATGGCCCGAATCTTTGACCTGCTCAAGGCAGCTGCACAGACCGACCAGACGTACGGCGAGGTCGCCCAAAAAATGGATTGGCAACTCAATACACTAAAAGAAAATATTGCTATGGCCAAAGCGTTTCCTGGGGGTGGGATTGTTATTTATGATGGAGTGTTCCCTGTCGCACAAAATGAGGGCGCGTTAGCAGCCATATTGGGACATGAGATGGCCCATGTCCTCAAACAGCATGAACTCAAACGCCTCACCGGTGATGTCGCCGTGGCAGCAACGACTCTTGGGCCGGCAATTGCTTCGGGAATGGGCGAGGTAGATCCAAAAGTTGTTGGACCGGTAGCTGGTGCGTTAGGAGTGGGGTACCTATTCGGAGTGCGGCCGCACTGGCAGCGATCGCAGGAAGATGAGGCAGACTGTCTTGGACTGGAGCTGGCAACCAAAGCTGGGTACGATCCGGAGAAGATCAAGGGGTTTTGGCGGAGAATGAAGGCACTAAATGACGAAAGCCCAAGCGCGATGCCTCAGTTCCTAAACGACCACCCCATCGACGACGATCGTCTCACCCATATCGAGAATCAGTGCATGTCGACAGCCAAGAAAGATTACGCCGAGATAGTCAAGAACGGGAAAAACCAGGAAGCTTCTGCTCTATTACCAGGTATCGGAATATCATGACGCGACTATACGGGAGGGCTGATGTGAGGCGAAATATGACATCCACAACATCATGGGTGAGCCTATTCCCAACCGCTTCCGGAACCAGCTGCAGCAGTTCAAATTCTATCTGGTCGCAGGTGGCTAAAACCGTTGCACTTGCTGTGTTAGCGAGTACGTTGGTTGCCTGTGGCGCAGGGCTTGCCAGTCAAGGCGGCCCAAAGATTGCCCAAGATCGAAGCAAGATAACGGGAAGAGCTCTTCTGATCGGTGATCAAGCTGAGGTGGCTGGCTATGGGCTCTATAGCTATGTACTATTCGAGTCACCCCCGACCCCTGAGACCAAGCCCATTTATCTCGCAGTTATTTCGTCCTGCTTAAAGGAATTTCCAGATCTTGGAGGACTGGCGCAACGGTATCGCCCACAGTCGCTCAACGCGATGTATATTCCAGTGACCAGCGCACTCTCAGAACCGAAGGCGGAAGAGATTCTTCAGCAATACAACTATGAACGGGCGCAAGCAATTCTCAATGCGCTTCCCAAAATTCAAAAGAACGGTGGACCCTATCTAGTATCCAGCCTTGCGCCGGTTTCAAGTAGCGAGAATCCGGCTGTATCTCTTTATCAGGATTTGTCGGCAGTTCGCCAAGTGTCCAGTCCTGATGGGCAGGTCAAAATGGCCTACGAGTGGGTCCTCGACTTCGTCGATCGAGTCAGCAACCCTCAACCCACGGCCTGGAATCGTGATACTTTAGTAAAATTCGGCGACGAGTTTCGGGATGCGAGGCAGCTCTCATTTAAACGTTATGGAGTGAGTGCAAACCCGATCCAAATCGTCTTTCCTATAGGAGACAATAGAGCCGATCGGAGGCGTTTTCTCTTGTCCTGGAACACCGGAGTCGATGAAGGCACTCCTAACCAGATCAAGGTGTTGGAGAAGTAATCGCGTTCCGTACCAAAACGAGGTTCTTTTCCGAGTCAGCCTGCGCCAGTGCGTCAAAGAGGAGCAGCCTCCGACGCACAATGCCTGGCTCGTGAGTGAGAAGACGGGATGCTTGGTAGGCCTCTATGGCTTCATCGAGGTACGGCTCCTTCTCTGTGAGCATCAATCCGATATAGCTCAGTCCCATAGTATCAAGCACACGGTAATACCCAGACGTTCGTTTGAGCACCACTTGAGCTTGTTCCAGTGCATGGGAGAAGGATTTGGTTGCCTCGTACACCTTTCCTTGCTGTTGCAGAATTACCCCATTGAGAGCGTACGCTTCAGGGCTAAAGAGCGGCGTGTAGTATTGCAGTGCCTCGCCGACGGTCGCCTCTGCTTTAGTCAGCTCACCGCCCAGAAGGAAAGCCGAGGCCAATTCAATCCGGATGGTTTGTTGCAGTTGTACGCTCTGTGTAGCATCCGCCAATTGCATGGCCTTGGTAAGGTCCTCGGCAGCGAGTCTGTATCTGCGCCGGTTTAACTGCAGAATACCCAGGTTGCGCCTCGCGGCGGATTCGCCGAGTTGGTATCTGATCCCAAAGACCATCCTGCAAGCACGGTCGCATTCTTCCTGCGCTCGGTTATCATCACCTATTGCTTCGTAATGTTGTCCAAGATTCACACGCGCAACTACTTCGATTTCTCGCTGATAGTTATCGCGTGCGAGCTTCAACGCACGTTCATTCGCTTGCATCGCAGCAGAAATCTGCCCTAGACACGCCAATGAATCACCAATGATGTTCCAGATATGAGCTTCCGCCACACCGTCTCCGGTCTCCCGCGCTAGTTCGAGGGCCGTCATGCAGTATAGGGTGGTTCCCACAAGATCGCCGGATTCTTGCTTGCATATGGCTAAATTCGCAAGATACAAACATTGCCCATTCTGATCACGTTCGTCTCGGACACACTTCAAACCCTCCTCATAGTAGGCTGCTGCACGATTGAGTTTCCCGAGCCGCTGGTAGATCCATGCGAGCCTGTCAAGACGACGACGTACAAGTTTATGGTGTTCAAGCTTACCGGCTAATTGTTCGTAGTATTGTGCCATCTCCAGGTAACGGCCTTGCTCAAACAGATGGGGCTCAAGTCGTTTGAGTACGTCGACCGCGGCTTCATACTGCTTCCCTTTGTAGCTATGCTGAAAGGCCTGGGTGAGTAATTCGGACTCCGTTGTTGGGTCGCTGGCGGACGCAGCCTGCTTAAAGTAATCTGCATAGTGCTTATACAAAGTGAACCGGCCAAGGTGGACCCCTTCGGGACCTCCCATCGTTGAAGACACACCGTCTACGAGTTGAGGCGCCACATAACCCCAGTCCCCTTCTCGAAGGCGGTAACATTGGTTCGCTTTTTGGATGAGCTGCATATTGACCAACCGGCTCAGAACCTTCCGAGCATCGATGTCCGGATGGTAGTGATGAAACACTGTCGCCACGGCCTCAACCGTGATGGGAACTTCAGACACCGACAGCACCTGCATCATGGTCTTCGAGACATCATCGAGGCAGGCATAACTTTCCCCGATGAGGTTATCCAACACGGGTCGCGGGAGGAAATCTTGTTCCTGCTCAAGAATGTCCTTTAGAGAGGTATCCTGATCCTCTTGAACTATCGCATGCAGAGTCTCAATCGCGCGGGGATTGCCCTGTGTTCGCCGGCAAAGCTCTGCCAAAAGCTTGTGATCGATTGCTTGAAGACCACTAGTTCCATCACGATCCAGCTGTTTAAGTAACTGCTTAAAAAATTGCATCGCTTCTGCTGCTGGAAGACCTTCACCGAGATTTAGACTACACAACCGTCCCGACTGTACCGTCGGTAGATTGGTCGGAAGAACCCGGGATGTCACAATCACTTTCAGCTTATGAGTTGTGCAGGTGAGAACACCTTGTAAGGCAGCGCGGAGGTTCGGATTGGTGAGGTTTCTGGTATCCAGATCGATCAGATCGTCGAGATGGTCAACCAGGAGCACGATGCGGCGCTCTGATAAGCCGGAAAGTATATTCTCAATAACTGAGACCAGATAGCTCTTATGCGAGCCCAGAAGAGGTTCATGAGGCATCGCACCAGACAAGCTACGAACTCTATTAAGCAAATTAAACCAATCACGTCTGGAATGATGCTTCCAATCGAGGTAGGCAACCGTGTGGATGGGAACCTTGCGCCCCGAATCAACCCATTTCCCACACCTGATCTGGTCGAGCACGTGACAGGCGAGCGCCGTCTTTCCGGATCCTGCCCGACCGCTAATCCAGAGCACGGTGCTAGCATCACTGGAAACGAACTCTTCTATATCTTGTTGCTCTTTGCTACGTCCAAGAAAATAGGCTGGTACAGGAAGTGAGGGTTCTGCTATCCCTACCGACTCATTTGTGACAGGAGTCGACGGACTTTCTTGCCGTGCTTGTGCCAAAAAGCGACACAGTTCTTTCAGGCCACCTTCGAAACTTGACGAGAAATCGATGTATTTCAGAACGTCAAGTCGCATGGGGAGATCTACATCAGGATCAAGACAAAGTGAGACGATCGTCTTCTTCTTTTTGAGACCTCGAGCTATTTCGGCCTGACAGTACTCACTCCTGACACTGTTATTAGTGGCAACAAAGAGGATGGCACTGCACGTGTCGATTGCCTTTTGAATAGTAGAGTCAATCGGGGAACCGGCGGGTAGATTCCTCTGATCGAACCAAACGTGAAACTTCTGGGGACCTTTCTGAATTTCCCTTCTAATCTTCTCAACATTTTCATGATCGACATGAGCATAGCTGATAAAGTAGCTGGGTGTTTCGCCACCGTAGTCCAAGGGACTGTTGCGTTGGTTGTTGAGAGGGTCGATAGCCATCTAGCATGTCTCTGGAATGCCGCTCAGGATTCTGAGGGTTGCTGATGGAGGTTGAGCCTCTTATCTCGCATCAGTTGAATATACGCCCTGAGGCTGGGCGCAAGCTTCTTGATCACCAACAATTTTCGAGGACCAATTGCAGTTACTGTGGCTTCGAGATCGAGACGAGCGCCTGAAGGCCCCGCCTCCTCCCAAGGAACTGGAGGTAATTCTCCGCTCCCATGCTGGTCCCACCATTGATTGGCCTCTTGCAGATAAAACTCAAGAAAGTGCGATCTTGCAATCCACAGATCCTCATCAGGTTGGTAGGATTCCCTGGTTATGAGACATTGCGCCCAATCTGGGATTGTATGGATCGGCCTAAATGTATGCCTCTCAGTGGATCGTTCAAGCACTAGGCCATCTAGTGCTATGAACAAACTGTCGAACAAGGCTCGTTCCTCTGGAGAAAGAGCCTTGGACTGAGGCGGGTCAGAGTCTCCACCCGAACTTGTCGGCTCCGAATCCTTGAGATGGTCCATGTTGATGGAAGATCCTCATCTTTCAATTTGCACGTCTAAGAATTTTGTGGTCTATCAGCATCGAGCATCTGTCTAACTAAGTGCTCGAATGCCTCATTGACTCTTTCCCCAGTCTTGGCGCTGGTTTTAAAACTCTTACTATGGCCAACAAGGCCTTCAGAGTCCCGAGTGGTTGCTTCACGAGATGGACTGAGGTCTTGCTTATTGATCAGCAGCACAAACGGAGGCTCGCTGTCCTCTTTACGATGACGCATGATGGTCGAGAGAAGACCTTTTGCAAGTTCAAGCGTGTCGGGACGTGTGCCATCTGCCACCAGCATGTACCCTCGTGCCCCACCAAGATACGTCACTGGGTATTCCGATCGAAGATCGTCCTTCCCTTCGAGATCCCAGATAATCAAATTAACGTGTTCTTCATCGCAAGTAACGGGCTTCTGGTCTATATGGACGCCGATCGTGGTCCGGTAGGTTTCATCGAATTTTCCTTCTACGAATCGTTTGACGAGCGAGGTTTTCCCCACACCGCTCGCCCCCATCAAGCAGATCTTTTTGCTTTTGCTCTTGAGGGGCTGTGTCATGGTCTTGGTCTCGCCAGTCCGGAATCGTAGATTGTGAGATGAAACGATACTCGTCGAGCCCGCGGAACCTTTGACCTCTGGCTCTCGCCGATGGCAGAAGGCTCTACTGCTTCCGCAACCGCCAGAAAGTCGGTTGACGAAAACCGCTCGACGTTGAGAGCAGACAGTATCCCTTGTGCACGGGCGAGCGCGAGACGCTGGTTCAGCTCTACCGGACCCTCTTCGGTCGTGTTGCCGTGAATTTCCATCCGCAGTCGTTCGCCAAGTTGTTGGGCCAATGTATCGCCCTCCCGAAGCTTCTGGATCACCGGCTGTATGGCCACTCTAGACTCTGCTGTCAGCGATGAGCTGCCTGCCTCGAATTCAAGCTGGTACGTTTCAATTTCCTGTACGAGTTGATCGAGACGTTCGCGGGTTCGTCGTTTAAGCAGTTCAGGCGCTAGCGAGTGATAAGGTTCAAGTCGAAATTCTATTGCTTCGGCTGACAGCCCCACCTCTTGAGCGATTTTCTGTGGTTCATCGGAGAGTTGATCCCGCAACCCATACACGATGGTTTTCCCATTCTTTCCGTCAGCAGTTTGTGTGTGTGTAATCTGAATCCCTGGCTTCCCCCTGGCCTTTTCAAGAAAGTGAGCCCACCGCAGCTGTTCCTGGTCCTCTCGCTGTTGGTCAAGATAGCTTGTGACGACCCACCAGCCGAGCGCTGACAGTAGAAGCACCAGTACGACCACGAGCGCTGGCGACAGGGAGCCATGTGCTGAACCTGTCTTGCTTTGAGCGTCGCTCTCCTCGTGGAGGAGGCAGGATTCTAGATATGGTCTTGCGGCCTCGAACGGCTGCTTGTCGCCTCGAAAATTGTGAAGGGCCTCGTTCAACTCCACATGGATGGCCCTTAATGCATCCTGGAACGTAGGGCGGAGAGATGGCGATGGTACGCCACGTACGACCGCCGCCAAGACGGCCTTCGGGCCTTGCTCGATACACACGATCGTGCCATCGGTCATTTCGGAGGTTTTCCAGGATGCGTCCTCAGAGGCCTGAAACTCATCGCGTGTAAACTTCTGCACGGCTGTCTGGATCGCGGAGAACATACTGGAGACCAGATCTTCATGACCTGGCTTAAAGGGTGCTACCTCAGGATGGTGGACGTCGCCAAGGTGTACACCATCCTCCTTGAAAAAAAGAAACACATACTCCACCCGATACTTCAGTGTGTGTGACAAGGCAACTTCCCAGTAGGGTTTGCGCTTACTCAATGCCTCCCAACGCCATGTCAGTCTTCGCCAGAACAGATCATGATCCAATGTTCGATTCATGTACCGCACCATGTCCTGCAGGGCGGTCGCAACGGCGACCCGAATGGCCGGCATTATTACGGGAGAAATCGCCTCGGCAAGATGCTGGTCTTGTGGGGATATGGTGCGTAGACGGATAGCATCTGGCAAAACCTTTGCGACGACGGAGGCGTCGATGACCTTATTTTTGATGCGATTGTCGAGTTGGTTGAGATCGCCTTCGAGTTTGTCAAGTCGTCCTCGTTCTGCCTCAAGCAGCAATTCTTGAAGTTCTTCGAGATCGCCGTTCGGGTGTGAAGCTATCGAGGTGCTGCGTTCGTCAAGGTCAGGCATAGCCTTGCTCCCGTGGGCTATCGGATTCCAGGCCCAATACGTCGTCTGTTGTTTCTCATCGATCGTTACTAGGTGGTTGGAATCACCCTGATTTAGGTTTCCTCCGACCAAGCGTCAGAGTCGTGCGCCCATCACTTCCTACTCGCTTGGGCGAGGTCTCCACGTAATGATTGTGCGGATTCTGCAAACAATTCTGCGAGTACCTCACGTGTGACCTTTTCGCGGCGTAACTCCGCCAAGGCTGCCTCCATAACATTCGAGAGCTCTTTGTTTTTCTGCTGAATCTCAGTCGACAAGGTCTGCTGCTGATCGGCAATCCGCTGACGCAATTCGCGGCTTTCCGTCGAAGCCTGTTGATCCAGCTGAGCAGTACTAGCAGCGACGGTCTTACCCAGTTCCTTCAGATCGTGCACAAGACCAGCAATGGACTGAGTCCAGCCCTCATGCTCACTCTTGATTTGAGTAGCTAGCGCCTCGATCTGTTGCTTCATGACCGATTCCAGGGAGTCAAATCGCTTATTCCATTCCTGCTTCAATTCACTGGTCACACGTGCGAGCGATTCTTCCAGATGTGAGATGCGCTGTGCATGTTCACGGAATTGCACCCCGAAAAGCAGTTCCTGGACCTTGGCAAAACTGTCGGTGCTCTCCCGGTTTAGCTCCGAGGGTTGCTTGTGACTGTCGTCGTCAGAGCCGGCGCCTTTGCCGGCGTGCAGAGAATACTTCGGTGAGTCTCGTTCCGTCGCGGTGGGTTTCATGGTCATCCTCCTTCACATCGCGCACACGTGCAGTCGTAATGACATGCCAGTACCGCAGACTATACTTGCGTAGAAATGCTATCAGTGGTGAATACTAGCACTCTCAGACAATGGGGTCTACCCTACACAACGGAATCTATGCTTTGATCAGACGCATATAACCTGGATGAACTTGCTGGGCAAGATCCGTAGGCCACCACGATAAGTGAGCCACAGACTTCGTTGTTCAACAGACCCCTGCGCTTCTCGTGAGTCCATCCTTCATGGCCGAGAATTTCTGCAACAGATCCGCATACAAGAGCTTGAGCAGACCGTTCTCATTCTCTAATTCTCGGAGACGTTTCACGTCGGACAATGTCAGGACTGGAGTTTTAATCGATTTTGACTTCTGCATAGGACACCTCCTCGCAACAGTATGGTTAATGCGTACAGACACACATGCAGTAAGCAATCTCGATACCAGAGATATTTCTCGACGCGCCAGGCTCAAAATCCTTGGAAGAACTACTGCTACTTCACATTCTCGAATGCGGGAGCGCGTGGGATTGTTGGTGGCAGAAACAGATGCAGAATCTAATCAGATACAGTGGTGGATCGGAAAAGATACGCCAGAGAGCCAAGAAGGTTGGGTAGGCGACGACGAGTAGATTGTAGGTTTTTATGGCGAAACAGATAACCTCAGAGATCAGCGCAGTTTTACGATCGTCACGCCATCCCCACCCTCAACTCGATCGCCGGGGCGAAACTCTGCCACATAGGGCGAATCTTTGAGATAGTCACGCAAGACGGATTTGAGTCGGCCGGTTCCATGGCCGTGAATGACGCGGAGATACGGTACGCCGCTTAGAGTCGCCCGATCTAACGCCGCGACAACCTGATCGAGTGCCTCGTCTGCCGCCTGACCTCGCACGTCCACGACGGTCTGTTCATCCAACCCCAGTCCGGTGCTCGTTGAAACTCGCCGTGGGCTTGAAGCCGACAACGCCGGTTGGACAGGCATGATACTTGGTTCACGGGCAATGCCGACAAGATTCGAGACGGTGGCAAGGATTTCGCCATCCCCAACTTTGACGCGGACACGTTTTTTCCCTTGTGGCGATTCCAGCAAGCTTCCTGTCATGCCTAAGCCGGTAATCTCCACCGTATCGCCAACTCCAAGCTGCTCCATCGGTATCGGCCTACTGACAGGCATCAGCTCCTGCCGCGCTTTCGTTTCTAACTCATGTAGCCGTTGCTTTGTCTCCTGGGCCTTCATGAGCTTCTGCTCCCGCTTCAGCGATTCTACCGTGGCTTGCACCTCCGCCCGCGCACGTTGGAACTGCTCAACGAATTTCTTCTTAAGCCCTCGCCTGGCCTCCTGTTGAGCTTCTTCGAGCCGTGCGCGAATCGCTTGCGCGTCCCAAGCCGCTTGCTCAGCTTCTTGCCTGGCCAGCCGCGCCTTGTCGCTATCTTCAATGAGTTGGCGTTGCTTTCGCTGTAAATCGGCCATCAACTCATCAAGCCGTTGATTATCGCGATGCAGCCGCTTCTTCGCATCGTTCAAAACGCGTTGATCCATACCGAGACGGCCGGCGATCTCTAAGGCGGATGAACCGCCGGGAATTCCCATGAACAATCGATAGGTCGGCGCGAGATGCTCGACGTCAAATTCCACGCTGGCATTCGCAAAGCCAGGGGTCGTCTGTGCCAATTCCTTGAGCGCACCATAATGTGTAGTTGCCACTACCTTCATGTTCAGCTCAGCCAATCGACACAAAAGCGCCTCGGCCAGCGCC
Source organism: uncultured Nitrospira sp. (assembly GCA_902500755.1). Classification (GTDB taxonomy): domain Bacteria; phylum Nitrospirota; class Nitrospiria; order Nitrospirales; family Nitrospiraceae; genus Nitrospira_D. The sequence goes on along the minus strand of CABVRV010000006.1, from coordinate 35,140 downwards.
GCTCCTTCCTGTGGGTCAGTTGAGGTTACCGGTTCGTCGAGGAGCACAAGCGAGCGCGAGGCGAAGGTTTCACTCGGAATCGGACCTGTCGCGCTCTCGGACAGAAGAAGGATCATCTGTGCCATATGCGCGGAAAAACTGGATAGATCGCGGCTCAAGTCCTGAGCATCACCAATATTGGCGTAGAGGTCCGGGAAAATCGCCATTTCGGATTCCGGAGCACAGGGAAGATGTAGGCCGGCCCGGACCATCAGCGCAAACAGCCCGACGATCTTGAGCGTGACGGTTTTCCCTCCCGTATTCGGCCCGGAGATCACGAGGACACGGACTGTTTCATCCATGTGAATGTCATTCGCCAGAACATAATCTTTCGCGATGAGCAACAGTGGATGCCGTGCTTGTTTGAGCAGGACACGCCCCTTCTCATTCAAGACGACTGAGCTGCATTTCAGTCGCCGACTCATTTCAGCCTTGGCTCTGACGACATCGCATTCGACCAGCACCTCGATCCCTCGACTGATGTCCTCCGCTCTGGAGGCCACCAAACTGGTGAGCTCCCGTAAGATGCGCTGTACCTCCCGTTCCACTTCCAGATCCGCCACTTTGATGGAATTGTTCAGTTCAACCAATTCACGCGGCTCGAGAAAGATGGTTGCTCCGCTAGCCGACACGTCGTGGACAATCCCAGGAATTCTCCCTCGCATGTCCGTTTTGATCGGCACCACATACCGGCCTTCTCGCTGTGCGAAATACGATTCTTGAAGCACTTCCTCATACCGCTTGGAATGCAAGATCAGCTCAAGCCTCTGCCGCATCTCATGCTTCAAGTCCTGTGCGTGATGAGTGAGGCGCCGTAACTCCGGCGAAGCCGTGTCTTTCATGGAACCGTCTGATTGAATCGCACCCTCGATGGCCCTAAGGACTCCTGTGAGACTTTTGGTGATCTGAAGGGGTTCCAAGAGTCTTATGAGGGCGTGAATCTCGCCTGAATGAGACTCCGCATAGCGCTCTACCTCTGCCATCACTGTCAGCATGACTGCGCAGTCTCGTAACTCACCGGCCTCTAGCACCCCTCCCTTTCTTGACCGAACGAGTTGTTCCCGAATATCGGGAAAGGACAGGGAGGGCACTGGATCGCTCCCTCCAAGCAAACCCACCATTTCAGTCGTCTCTTGTTGTCGGAGGGATGCACTCGCCAGTTCACCCGATAGAGGAAGGGATCGACATCGAACGACTCCTATCGCCGACTGGGCATAGTGCGAGAGAAACTCCAACAGACGAGGCCATTCCACAGCCTGCGCTGCCTGTTCAGATACTGTCTTGCTCATGTGGGATTCTGCCCTCTCATGACATTCCGAACTCTACTAAGCGACTGGAGGAGAAACAAGATCCCGCCCCGACGGAAGCGGGAACTCCGGCTCAGTTGGATGGGCTGGAGATGCCGGTGCGCACATCCTGTGCCTTGACAATAAGGAGACGGCATCGATACTATCATCCTTCGTGCTGGACCACTCAACTCGTACCAAACAATCATAGTTGTATGTAGAGGATTACACCATGGCCATTCGTGTTGGAATCAATGGATTTGGGCGCATTGGGCGCAATGTGTTTCGCGCCTCAATGGGTGATCAGGCTCTTCAGATCGTCGCCATCAACGATCTCACGGACGCGAAGACACTCGCTTACTTGCTGAAGTATGACTCGGTTCATGGCACGCTGCCGGCCAATGTCGAAGCCAAAGAAGATCAGATTCTCGTCGATGGGAAGCCCATCAAGGTGCTTGCGGTCAAAGACCCAAAAGAACTGCCGTGGAAAGCACTGAACGTTGATGTGGTCATTGAATCAACGGGTCGGTTCACCGACCGTGAATCGGCCGGCAAACATTTGTCTGCCGGCGCTAAGCATGTAATCATCTCCGCACCGGCGAAAGATCCGGATGTGACCATTGTGCTCGGCGTGAATGACGACAAGGTCGATCCGAAATCACACCACATCGTGTCCAACGCCTCCTGCACGACCAACTGCCTCGCGCCCGTGGCCAAGGTGTTGCTGGAAACATTCGGAATTAAGCATGGGGTTATGACTACCATCCATTCCTACACGAATGATCAGCAGCTGCTGGACCTTCCACACAAGGACCTTCGGCGTGCCCGCGCCGCAGGTATGTCCATGATTCCAACCAGCACCGGCGCGGCGAAAGCGCTCCATCTCGTGATTCCCGAGCTCAAAGGCAAACTGGACGGGCTCGCGATACGAGTGCCGACACCGAATGTATCACTGGTTGACCTGACCGTCGAAACCGAGAAAGATTGCGACACAGCATCCGTCAACGCCGCCTTCAAGAAGGCAGCAGAGGGTCCGCTCAAAGGCATTCTCAAGTACTCTGAAGATCCCATCGTGTCAATCGACCAAAAAGGAGACGCGCACTCGGCCACCGTCGATGCCCCGTTGACGAACGTCGTGGACAAGCGACTGGTCAAGGTCACGGCCTGGTACGACAACGAATGGGGCTATTCTTGCCGAGTCCGCGACCTGGTTAAAGTCCTGGCCGGGAAATAGCCACTCATTGAACGACTCTGACGGAATGACTCAGCGGGATTCACACATAAGCTGTCCCATCATTGACTCATTTCCGGAGCTTGGCTGGAAGGAGTGCGCATGAACTTGCACAAACAAACGATCGACGATGTGCAACTTCGTGGTAACCGGGTCATCATCCGGGCTGATTTCAATGTCCCGCTCGATGAATCACTGCAGATTACCGATGACACCCGGATCCGCTCTACGCTGCCCACCATCAATCGTGTCGTCGATGAGGGCGCCAAAGTCATCCTGTGCTCCCATCTTGGCCGCCCAAAGGGAGCGTTCGACCCTAAATACAGTTTAGCCCCTGTCGCCAAACGTCTAGGACGGCTGTTGGGAAAAGACGTAACCTTTGCCCCTGACTGTATGGGCCCAGCCGTTGAAAAGTTGGTCGGCAAGATGAAAGACGGGGACGTGCTCCTGCTGGAGAATCTTCGCTTTCACGCCGGCGAGGAAAAAAACGACGACACCTTCGCCAAGGCCCTGGCCTCACTGGGTGACGTCTTCATCAATGACGCGTTCGGAGCGGCCCATCGCGCCCATGCTTCTACCGTCGGGATCACCAAGTACATCAAAGATTCGGCAGCCGGGGCCCTGCTGAAAAAAGAAATCGAATATCTTGAGGGTGCGGTTGCCAATCCCGTGCGCCCGTTTGCCGCCGTCCTGGGAGGCGCGAAGGTATCCGGAAAGATCGGCGTCATTGAAAACCTGGGAAAGAAGGTCGACAAGGTCATCATCGGCGGCGGTATGGCCTTCACCTTCCTCAAGGCCAAAGGCATGGAGATCGGGAATTCCCTCGTTGAAACGGACATGCTGGATTTTGCGAGAGGAATCGAAGACCATGCCCTCTCACGCGGAGTCAAATTTTACCTCCCCGTCGATTGTGTGGTGGCCGCCAGCCGGGACGTAGGCGCGGAAACCAAGATTGTTCCGGTGCAGGAGATTCCTAAAGGATGGTACGCCTTAGATATTGGTCCAGCCTCCGTCAAGCTGTTCAATGAAGCGGTCCAAAATGCCAAAACCATCCTGTGGAACGGCCCGATGGGCGTGTTTGAGATCGATGCTTATGCCAGAGGCACCTTTGCGATGGCCCATGCGATAGCTGATGCCTATGCCCTCACGATCGTCGGCGGCGGCGAGACGGCTCTGGCCGTTCATCGGGCCGGCGTATCGGAAAGTATGTCGTTCATTTCGACCGGAGGTGGTGCCGCTCTGGAATTACTCGAAGGGAAAACACTTCCCGGCCTTGCGGCCCTGCCTGACCGCTCAACTTGATCACCATTCCGCAAGGACAACAATATTCCAGGAAATACCGTGCGCACAGTCCTGATCGTTGGCAATTGGAAAATGAACAAGACCGCATCCGACGCGGCGCCGTTCATCCGTGAGTTGAGCGAACGCCTTCGTGACCTCCCGTCACACATTGAGCTTGTCGTGGCCCCCCCATTCACTGCCCTGCAAGCGGTCCGCACGGCACTAGCCCCTGCCTCTCGCCTGCAGCTCGGAGCACAAGATATGTTCTGGGAGGATCAGGGCGCCTATACGGGAGAAGTCTCGGCACCGATGCTCGTAGACCTCGGGTGTCGATACGTTATTCTTGGTCATTCAGAACGACGAACGCTCTTTGGCGAACAGAACCACGGTATCCAGAAGAAAATCCGGGCGGCGCTCAAACACAGGCTTCACCCGATCCTCTGCATAGGCGAATCGCTGCAGCAGCGAGAGAGCGGGACAACGGACGACGTGCTCACCCAACAATTGCGAGAGAGCCTGTCCGGCTTTACCGCCGAGGCGTTGAACGGAATCACGGTCGCCTATGAACCGGTTTGGGCGATCGGCACCGGGACGTCTGCAACAGCAGAGCAAGCCGTGGCCGCCCACCAAACGATTCGGCAGGTCCTTGCCACCACAATCTCTCCCGCGATCGCCGATTCCACGAGGATTCTGTATGGCGGGAGCGTCACGCCTCACAACATCGAATCCCTGCTCGCCTCGAACCAAGTGGACGGCGCACTGATCGGAGGCGCTTGTCTCCAGGTCGATTCCTTTGCTACAATCGCGAGCGCTGCTTCAGCCGCTCGATCAATCGGAGTTTAAGATTTCATGATGTATACGCTGATCGTCGTCATTCACGTCTTTGTCTGTTTTCTGATGATCGGGGCGATTCTTCTCCAATCAGGGAAAGGGGCAGAGATCGGCGCCTCTTTTGGCGGATCCAGTCAGACGGTGTTCGGTAGCCGTGGCCCAGCCAACTTTTTGAGCAAGCTGACGGTGGTCGTCGCGGCGATCTTCATGGTGACCTCATTCAGTCTGGCGATTTTAGCAAAACAACGAAACTTCTCCTCGACTGTCATCGACATGCAGCCCAAGAGCGAATCCGCAACTCCAGCAGCTGCCCCTCCTGCTCAGCCCTCAGAGAATTCACACCCTGCAGGGGAGACATCCGAGGGCAACCACTGATTCCGGTCAAGCCAGCCCTGAGCACTTCCTTGGCCACGCAAGCCAGCGCTGTGCCGGTGGAACCATCCATTCGAGAACCGCTGTAAGGTCTTCGTTAGATCCGAGTCAACCAAGACTCGTGCGCACGATCTTCGCCACGCACGATTGAAAAGAAGGCATTTTGAAGTGTGCGCGTAATCGGTCCGGGGGTGCCGTTTCCGATTCGGCGATTGTCAATTTCTCGGACCGGGGTCAGCTCCGCGGCCGTTCCCGTCACGAATACCTCGTCGGCAATATACATTTCATCCCGCGTGAATCGTTCCTCGACGACGGCGATGTTTCGCTCTTGAGCCAGTTGCATGACAGAGCTTCTCGTAATCCCTTCAAGCACCGAGGTCAACGGCGTCGTCTTGAGCACGCCTCGACGAATCATGAACACGTTCTCACCCGTTCCCTCGGCAACATACCCCTCCGGATCAAGAAGAATCGCTTCGTCGTATCCATCAGCTTTGGCTTGTTGTTTCGCCATAATCGAATTCACATAGTAGCCGGATATTTTTCCTCTGGTCATGGACACGTTCACATGATGTCGCGTGAAGGAGGAGATACAGGCGCGCATCCCATTGGCCAACGCGTCGTCTCCTAAATAGGCTCCCCACTTCCAAGTGGCGATGGCAACCCGAATGGGATTCTCTCCCGGATGCACACCCATCGCACCGTATCCGATGTAGACCAATGGACGAATATAACAGGCGTCGAGGCGATTGATGCGAACTGTTTCCACAATGGCATCGGTGATCTGTTTCCTGTCATACGGCATGACCATCATCCCGATGTGCGCTGAATCGAACAGTCGATCGACATGCTCCTGAAGCCGAAAGATGGCGGATCCTGATTTCCCCTTGTAACACCGGAGACCTTCAAACGCAGCCAGGCCGTAATGGAGCGAATGCGTAAGGATATGGACGTTGGCCTCCCCCCACGCCACAAACTTCCCATCCATCCAAATTTTCTCAACCGGTTCAAGCATTGGGGACGATCTCCGCGCAAAATGATGACCATTGCAAGTACGTCAGACGAGTGGAATATAGCGTGAGGCTACTCAGGGGTCAAGCAAACGAACCAGTCGTGGGCCTAAGAAGAAATACAATAGGCGCGGAGGCGAGAACTTAGAAATGCTCCGATTCGATCTTCACCATTAGGGCTCATCGTCGCTACTTTAGCACCAAACAAGAGCCCGCGTACCCACCGGACTACAACCCGCTGGATTTCTACCGGCTCGTCCTTGTCGGGAAGGGTAATTCGAACCACAAGTTCCATTCCGGGTACGACTTGATGATCCCCCAGCACCCGGAACCCGTTCCGGCAGAGATTCATCACCGTTCCTTTCCCAAGAAAATCTCCACCCAAGTAATACATGACACAGCGGACCGGAATCCGGTGGTAGGTGCGGATCACGAACTTATTGGCGTGGGGCATGTTCCTCCTTCCAGCTTCCAGTCCCTTCGCACGAATGTTTCTCATCACGACGCTGACTCGGTTGCGCTCAGCATACGCGTCGCAGATCGTTCCATCCTAGCCCTCCAATAGAGGGGGCCCTTGATCGCCTTGGGCCACAGGCGCTCCTCGTTTGGCTTGACAGTCCGCATCACCACATGTTAAATGAACCGTTCTTTAATTTCGGAGAAGAGATATGTACGCAATCGTTGAAACGGGTGGGAAGCAATATCGAGTCGAGGCCGGTGCTACGATTCAGGTTGCAAGCCTGCCGGGAGACGTGGGAGCTCAGATCGAGCTCAACCAAGTCCGTCTCGTGCATGGCGAAGCTGGTCTCGTGATTGGACAACCGCTTATTGGTGGCGCAAAGGTTACAGCCGAAATCGTACGACACGGACGGACTCGTTCGATCACCGTGTTCAAGAAGAAACGCCGCAAGAATTACCGCCGCACCCGCGGACACCGACAAGGATTCACCAAGCTGCTCATTACCAATATTGCATCGGCTTAACGGGACCAAGAGGACTTACCATGGCAACAAACAAGGGTGGCGGCTCATCACGTAATGGCCGCGACAGTAATCCACAGTATCTAGGCGTGAAAGCTTATGGCGGACAGACAGTAACGGCCGGCAGTATCATTGTCCGTCAGCGCGGCACCAAGTTTTTCCCAGGATTCAATGTGGACCTCGGACGGGATCATACGCTGTTTGCCAGGATGAGCGGCGTGGTCAAATTCGAAGGCGGACGAGGCAGACGAAAAGTCAGCGTGTATCCTATCCCAGCCAAATCCTGATTCTCCCTTTCCACTTCTCTGCCCCAGTCCCGGCTGGGGAGATTCTCCCTGCCTCTTCGGCTCAGAGTCGGGTATACTTTTAGGTCCTAACTACTGAACCGTTCACAGAATGGCAGCACCGTATGTTCGTCGATGAAGTTCACATCACCGTACGAGCCGGACGCGGCGGAAACGGCATCTGCAGTTTCCGGAGGGAAATGTTCGTCCCACGTGGAGGTCCGGACGGCGGCGACGGCGGCAACGGTGGCGACATCATCATGACCGCATCTCATCGACTCACGACATTGCTTGATCTCCGCTACCAAAACCAGTATGAGGCCCAGGATGGGCGAGCCGGAGGGGGCTCCAATTGCACAGGCCGGTCTGGGGAAGACATGACCATTATCGTCCCTGTCGGCACCATCGTCTACGATGATCAAACCACGGAACTACTCGCCGATTTTATCGAAGATAGTCAAACCGCTGTCATCGCGCATGGGGGCCGCGGAGGGAAGGGAAACAGTAATTTCGCCACGTCCGTCAATCGAGTGCCGACAAAATGCACCCCCGGCACTCCGGGTGAAGAGCGTACCTTGCGGCTCGAACTCAAACTACTTGCCGATGTCGGGCTCGTCGGATTTCCGAACGCCGGCAAGTCAACACTTATTGCAGCGATTTCAGCGGCACGTCCAAAAATTGCCGATTATCCCTTCACCACACTCATTCCCAATCTTGGTGTCGTTCGCTGGGGATCCGATCGCAGCTTCGTCGTGGCCGATATCCCGGGTTTGATCGAAGGAGCCCATGAAGGCAGGGGTCTCGGTGTCCAGTTCCTCCGCCACATTCAACGCACGGCGTTCTTGCTGCATTTGATAGATGTGTCTGAGTGGGCGACCGAAGATCCCGTCGCCAGCTTTGAGACGCTGCGTCGTGAACTGGCAGCCTACGACCCAACGCTTACCCGTCGCCCATTTGCCGTCGTGGCAACAAAGATCGATGTGGTCGGTACAAGCGAACGGCTTGCTGAACTGCGGGCCTATTGCCAACGTGAAGGCTATCCATGTTTGGCGATTTCGGCTGCCGCCAACAAAGGCCTGAAGGACCTTATCACCTACGTCGGGAAGCAAGTGGATATGCTACGAAAGATGCCATGCGAGACCAGCTTTTAGCAGAGGCCAAACGGATCGTCATCAAAATCGGGAGCAGCCTGATCGCATCGCGTGCGGAAGGACTCCGTCCTGAGCAGATTGATCGGTTGGCAGAAGAGATCGCCGCGCTCCGAACACAGGGCCGGGAGATTCTCATCGTCTCATCCGGTGCCATCGTCTCTGGTATCCGCAAGTTGCAGCTGAAAGACTATCCTAAAAACCTTCCGGTCAAGCAGGCCGCGGCAGCGGTCGGACAAAGTCGACTCATATGGGCCTATGAAAAAGCCTTCGAGCGTCTGTCGATTCAAGTCGCACAGATTCTTCTGACTCACCACGACCTCGCAGATCGCCGTCGCTTTCTCAATGCGCGCCATACCCTTTCAGCGCTGATCGGATTTGGCATCATTCCTATCATCAACGAAAACGATACCGTTGCAGTCGACGAAATTCGAGTCGGTGACAACGACACCCTGGCGAGCGAAGTCGCGCACCTAGCTGATGCAGATATATTGGTCATTCTTTCGGACGTCGATGGTTTGTACACGGACGATCCGCGCAAGACTCCCTCTGCCACATTGATTCCACTCGTTCCTGAAATTACTCCGGACATCGAACAGCTGGCAGGAGTGTCCAGCACGTTTGAAGGCACTGGAGGGATGGCCACCAAACTACGGGCAGCCAAGAAAGTCGCAGAGTATGGGATTCCGACGTTGATTCTCAACGGCGAGCGAGCCGGACTTCTCCCAACAGTCCTTACAGGGAAACCGGGCGGAAGCTTCTTTCTGGCAAAAGAACGCCGTTTGAATAGCCGCAAACACTGGATCGCCTTCACGCTGCGCTCCCGTGGCCAGGTACACCTTGACCAGGGAGCGGTTGAAGCCTTGGCCACACGAGGCAAGAGCCTCCTTGCATCAGGCATCCTCCAGGTGACCGGTCTGTTTGAAGCCGGAGATCCGGTCAGTTGCCTCACGCCGGACGGGAAGGAATTCGCAAAAGGCCTTGTGAACTTTTCGTCCGACTCGTTACATCGGATGAGAGGTCTCAAGACCGCAGCCATTCAAGAACAATTCGGTCCTCAAGAGTATGAGGAAGTCATCCATCGGGACAATCTCGTCGTTCTCTAGCGTAGCGCCCCGACTCTTGAATTATGGATCGTCCCACGATTGAACGCTCAACAGCCGTTGCGCAAGACGCGCCTTCGGAACGCCTCGGCCTATTCGGAGGCAGTTTCAATCCCATTCACAACGGCCACCTGACAATTGCACGTGACGTGCGAGAACGCATGAAGCTCTCTCGCGTTCTCTTCGTCCCGACCGGCGACCCACCCCACAAGCAAAATCAATCCCTCGCTCCCGCACCAGTCCGGTTTGAGATGGTGCGCCTCGCAATCGCCGACACCCCGGTTTTCACTGTATCGCCCATAGAAGTCAATCGCACGGGGAAATCATACTCCATCGACACCCTTCGTGACATACGAGAGCAGTATGGCCGATCCTGTGAACTATTTTTTATCATTGGGCTTGATGCATTTCTCGAATTCCCGACATGGAGAGCGCCCGAAGAGATCTTGAAGATGTGCCACTTCGTGGTCGTGCCTCGCCCTGGACGATCGTTCAAAACACTTGCCGAGATACCCTTGTTCAAAAACCCAGATCCAGAGCCTCTTGGACAGCTCGATGCCGGCATGATTGGCAGGTTTGAAATTGTGGCCCCTGAGGCCTTAGGGCTCACCTGCTTGTCCATCCCTCCCTGCCCGATCTCGGCTTCAGAAATCAGACAGAGGGTTCGGAGCGGACTACCGCTGGCAAATATGTTGCCGCCCTCGGTAGAATCTTATATACTTCAGCATAGTCTTTATCGGGAGGACAGCAATCGCACGCCCATCTAAGGCCACCGCTCTCGCCGCAGCCAGGGCGATGCTCGAGAAAAAGGCCTTGGATGTCCAAGTCCTCCACGTTGCCCCACTGACGTCGATCGCTGACTATTTAGTCATTGGCTCGGCTGAATCCGACAGACAGACTCGCGCAGTCGCTGACTCGATCGTTGACGAACTCTCTCGTGTAGGCCAACGACCGCTGAGCATCGAAGGCACTGCATCAGGCCAATGGGTCCTGATTGACTTTGGCGATGTCGTCGCCCATGTCATGAGACAGGAATCGCGGTCGCACTATGCGATCGAGCGTCTCTGGAGCGACGCACAGCGGGTTGCTATTCCTGACGAATCGTCGACCCCAACCGCCCCGCCGAAACGACGCCTCGTCCGGAAGACAAGCCCACAAAAGACGGTGTAGGCTATGTTCAAGCTGTTGATCAGCATTTTCCTCATCAGCGCCGGGCTGTTTCTCTACAGTTACTTCCGTGAACTCAACCCCGGGTTCGTCGTGATCCACACCAGCCCCGGTGCCGAGTTTGAACTCAGTCCGGTCACACTCATGCTGATTTCCATGGCATTTGGAGCTGTCCTTGCCACGTTCGCCGTCGGGTTGCAACAAACAGCGCACCTCATCTTGAACTGGCGGAGCAACCGTCTGGTCCGTCGAAAAGAGAAGGTCGATTCGCTCCATCGAGACGGCACCCATGCATTCATGTCGAAACGTACTGCGGAGGCCATCACCCTGTTAGAGAAAGCCCTGGCCATCGACCCCAATCGCGTCGATTCACTGCTCTGGCTGGGAAATATCCACCGTTCGGAACAGAACTTTCCCGAGGCCATCCGACTCCATCAGCATGCGCAACGAGTGGATGATCGAAACATCGAAGCCTTGTTGGAACTGGGCAAGGATCTGGAAGGAGCGAAACGGTATGAAGAGGCGCTCCAGGCCCTTCAAAAAATTCTCAAGATCGAACCCGATAACCTCACGGCGCTGATCCGAAAACGGGATCTCAACATCCGCTTGGAGCGGTGGAGCGAGGCGCTCGAAATCCAACATCGCCTGCTCAAAGCCAACATGTCTGCATCTGAAAAACAGGCCGAGTCCGCGCTCCTCCTCGGGTGTATGTATGAAGTTGGACGGCAACTGCTGGAACGGGGGCATCCCGATAAAGCCAGACGATACTTCAGAGGCGCCATCAAGAAGGATCGTAGTTTTCTTCCTGCCTATATCGGACTGGGCGAAATTCTGATCCATGAAGGAAAGACGAAAAACGCCGTCGAAATCCTCAAGAAAGTCTACTCACGGACGCGAAGCGTCATCATTCTGCATCGGTTGGAAGAGCTGTTCTTGGAACAAGGCGAACCCAGCGAAATCATCCGTGTCTATCAGGAAGCGTTGCAGCACAATCCACAGAATCCAGTTTTACAGTTCTATTTGGGCAAACTCTACTATCGCCTGGAAATGGTCGATGAGGCCTTCGACCTCCTTTCAACGATTGAAGGCCCGCAAGACCACTTATTGGATTACCACAAGATCATGGCCAACCTGTATTTGCGCAAGCAACATTTTGAGGAAGCTATTGTCGAATTGAAGAAGGCCCTCGGTTTCAAGAAACGGGTCGTGGTCCCCTATATCTGCACTCAGTGTCGGCAGGAGTCGGTCGAATGGACGGGCCGATGCCGCCGCTGTGCCAAGTGGAACACGCTCACCGCTCTCCCCTGGCTCGAGGCGGGCCAAGTCGGAGACCGGCCGGACGGCGAGTCTTCGTCCGTTCCATCCGTTCCCTATCAAGGCATTGCTTCTCCATTTGAAACCGTGTAGGTTTTCCGCCAATATCCGCTGATGGTTTGACCTGTCGAGCGTGTGGACCTTCTCCCTCTCGATTCAACAGATCAGAAGTTCAGCGGATCATCACCACATCTGTAATTTTGAGGACTCCATGAGTTACATGACGTTGGCAGACAAGGCGCTCCACGACGAACCCCTTACCAGAGCAGAATGCCATTCTGTCCTGGATACACCGAATGACGATCTCCTCCCATTGCTCCACGCAGCGTTCCAAGTGCGTTCCAAATATTTCGGCCGCACAGTCCGTCTGCAGATGCTGCAGAACGCTAAAAGCGGGGCCTGCCAGGAAGACTGTCACTACTGTTCGCAGTCGTCGATTTCGACGGCACCGATCGAACGGTACAACCTACTCCCACAGAAGCGAATGATCGAGGGCGCCCGACAAGCCGCTGCGTCGAAGGCGCAACGCTATTGCATCGTCATCAGCGGGCGGAGTCCGTTGGATCGCGAGATTGATGAAATCGCCGGAGCCGTACGTTCCATCAAGCAGGAAGTACCGATTCAGATCTGCTGTTCACTGGGCCTGATGAGCGAGTCCCAAGCCAAGCGGCTGAAAGCCGCCGGCGTCGATCGCGTGAATCACAACCTGAACACCAGCGAAGCCTTCCATGCGTCGATCTGCACCACCCACACCTTCCAAGATCGGTTGGCGACGATCAAGAACGCGCGCGCGGCGGGATTGGAAATTTGCTCGGGCGGCATCGTCGGCATGGGCGAGAGCGACGAGGATCTGATCGAACTTGCGACAGCCTTGCGTGACGTCAAGCCGGACTCCATTCCCCTGAATACTCTACACCCGGTCGCCGGCACTCCGCTGGAGAATTGCGACCAGCTGACCCCGCAACGCTGTTTAAAAGTGCTCTGCCTCTTTCGATTCCTCCATCCTCGGACAGAAATCCGCATCGCGGGCGGTCGGGAGCACAATCTGCGTAGCCTCCAGCCGCTTGCGCTCTATCCTGCAGACTCCGTCTTCGTGAACGGCTACCTGACGACTCCAGGCGCCCCGGCTCCAGAAGTCTGGGGCATGATCGAGGATCTCGGCTTCACCATCGAAGTGGATTACCAGCAGCCCGTCGCTAGCTGATCGTAACTGTGGCCGACAGACCGATTCGACACCCTCGTTGTATTATCATTGCTGGGCCCAACGGCTCGGGCAAGACCACATTCGCGAGAGAATTTCTGCTTCGCGAGGTCGGAGTCATTCATTTTGTAAATACCGACCTCATCGCAGGCGGGCTTTCGCCTCTTCGGCCAGAACTGGCCGCCCGACAAGCAGGTCGTCTTGTCCTTCGAGAACTCTCTCGATTGGCCGGCGAACGGAAGAATTTCGCCTTCGAAAGCACTTTGAGTGGAAGAACCTACCTGCATCTGTTGCAGAGCTGGAAGGCGACAGGGTATACGATCAGAATTGTATTTCTTTCATTGTCATCATCCAAGCTTGCGCTACAACGCGTCGCTACCAGGGTTGAACAAGGTGGGCATAATGTCCCGCGTGTCGATGTCATACGGCGTTTCCATCGGAGTTGGCAGAATTTTCATACGCTCTATCGCCCATTAGCCGACACCTGGTCGGTGTATGAGAATTCAGGCGATACTCCACGACTGCTGGAGGAAGGCCCATGAGGAAAGTAATAAGGAAGAAAGAAACAAAGGCCTTTTCTGAGGCTGTCGGGCGCGCACTGCGCAGGGCTGCCAAGGCAGCTCGCAAAACCGCCAAGATGTACGGGACGCCGATCTATGTGTGGGAAAACGGCAAGGTGGTGGCGAAGAAACCCTGAAATTCATGAAACTGTAGGACGGTGGGGGAAGCAGCCGGATTCGTGATGATCTCCATCCCTCGTTCGCCTAAGTCAAAGCAACAGGAGTCATTGTGATTGTGCTTGTCGGCCGATTGAATCAACGGGCCGTAGCGCTCTGTTGAAGCTTCTTGATCATTTCCTCGAAAAGAGGGCGGTCCCGCAGACTCATAAAATCATTCCTAAAGCGGATGGCTTCGATGTCTGCCTCGGCGTTTTCGTTTCCATCCGACCCCCCGTAGATGCCATTCAGGACCAGTGCAAACCGATTCCCGTCCACTAATTTGATGTTGTCCATGTAAGGCAGATCAAAATAGGAGACGTTGACCGGAAATCCCCTCCCCGGTTCGCTGCCGACGTACGTATTCCCATTGAAGAAGTCGGCATAGACCGTCACCTCAACAGTTACACTCGCCTCGTTCACCTCTACGACGCGAAGCTGGATGGATTGTCTCTTCTGATACCCCTTGGTGATGAGTGATTCCTGGCGGTTCTGATCTGGGCCCATCGATGTAGCCGTCCCTAACGTTCCCTCCCCCTGTGCGGCTAGAACCGGCAGACACTCGCCCTCCTCAAAATTCTTGAAGCGGGTCGCCCCGTCACCTTTTCGAAGAGTTTCAATGCCTATTTTCTCATAGAGATGCACACAACCCATTTCGCCTTTTCTCATCGTAAACACCACGCTGTCGCCGATCGTATTCAGCGTCGTCGCTTGTCTCGAAGCAGTCTCTTTGGCAACCCCCGTAACCTTCTTCACCAACCCCCTCCACGCGGAGCGTGAGGATGCATCCCTCTCCGTGTCCCGATGTTTCACCAGCTTCTCATGGACCTCCTCAAACAACGGCTTGGCGTTGAAGAACTCCTGAAAGTTCACTGTCAGAAGCTCAAGAAACACAATGCGCTTTCGAAAGGATTCCAGGTCTTCCTTTTTTACATCGTCCCCGAGAGTTTTGAGATAGCCATCCAACAGAGCCCTAAACATGTTCTCTCTGATGCTCGTATCGGACTTTTCTCGTTCGGTCATCATTTGCACATACACCTGAGACTTACGATTTTCCTCCGTGTAGTGATTGATAAACCACGGAATCGCGATCGCTCCCACGGCGGCACAGACTCCGGCCAGGATCTTGGCGAAGGATTCCCACTTGTCCCACAGATCCTTCCTACCTCCTGCTTCATCGCCCATCCGCAGTGCTCCTTGGTGCCATTCCGATCTTTTCAGAGGCGAATGTCCTGCCTCGTTCCTCCGGAGGAGACCGTGACAGGAATTCGTTGACCTCGAATGATGAGAATATAGTTTCCCGGCGGCAAGTCGAGTCTGTACTCCCCTCTGCCATCCGTCCTTGCCTCAACATTCCCGCCCTCCACGGTGATGCTCAGATTAGCGGCTGGCCTCCCACTACGGTAGACCGTCCCGGACAGCTCCGCTGCAAGAAGTGGGTCAGCAATCATCGACAAGAACAGCGAAAGCAATGCGATTCCTATCTTGCGTATGAACCACATTCGTTATCCCTCCATTTCGTGGTCTCAGAACCAATTCCTCACCATCCCGCGAGAGATCCAAGGTCAGATCTCCTTTTCTACCTCACGAACTTCCTAGGCCATGGCGGTGCAGCTGATCGTCGCATACTACAGTACCTCTGCTCAACCACTCTCGGACAGGCAGGTGCCATGTTCGACCTGGGCAAGTTTGAAAAATAGCTGGAGAAAGTCACATAAAGACAAAGCGGCAGACGGAGAACGAACGGTTTGTACAGAGCGTTGGTCATGCACTCAGTCAAGCTGCTAAGGCAGCTCGAAAAACTGCCAAAATGCACGGGACGCCGATCTACGTGTGGGAAGCGGCAAGGTGGTGGCGAAGAAACCCTGAGCTTCCTGATCACATCCAACAAATCCCAATCTTATCTTTCGAGAGTTCTATGAGTAGAGACGCATGCCAGATCCCATTTAGTCTCAGGTCATTCTTTTACCGATTAAGCTGCCTCTCAATGCGGCATAATCCATCTGTCAGTCGCAATTCAAGCTGGTCCACTTGCCTGACTAAATGAAGATGGAAAAGCTCTTCCCTTAACCGTTTTTCTTCAGTTATATGGTCTACCTTCGATATCGCTTTTGCTTTGTAGCCTCTTTCTACCTCCTCCAGCCGTGATAATACATCGTATTCCTCCACCGAGAGAGCCATTCGGAAACCAGCGGACTTAATTACACGCGATAACTGGTCTCTTGTGGTCAGGCATGACTACTGCCTCACTGAAAATCTCACCAAAGATCATCAAGGTCTACCCAGCTCGCTGATCCTGAACCTCACTTCATCCACATACGAATAAGCCGAGGTCTGATCTCCTGCAAAAAGGCCGCAGCGGTAATAACCCGGTGTCCATTCTGATTTTGGAGGGGTGAGGAGAAAATAACCCGAGCGATCGTTCATAGCGGTCATGACTTGATCCTGAACGGTTGCTTGCGGATCTTCGGTCATCTCGTGGGTTTCCGGCGAACATCGTGCAGTCAGCGGCACAGCCTCGAAGGAATCCGACACCAGCTTAAATACTAAATAAATTTCCGCCTGAGTGCTTGGAAAGGTATCTCTCGGATTCAACGGGATAAACTCATGGGCGCCGGTTGGAAAGTCGTCCCGTAGCACTTTGCCGGCCGGAATCACATACCGAAACCAGCTAAAATCCGCATCCCGCCCGGCGATCGCCACACCGGCATCGAGCGTCTTCTGTGGCTTCGCCTTTTCAATCACCTTTGCAAAGAGCGCTTCGTCTGATCGAGCAAGAGCACGCGCTTTCAATTCCTTCTCCCTTATTGCCTCTTCTTCTTTCAGTTTCACGAGTTCAGGAACGTGAGGCGTTACTTTGTCGAGCCAACGGGCAATCTTATCCTTCGCCAACACGCGGGTCCCGGCTGGAAAAGCAATCCCCTTGTTGGCCTCTTCAAATTCAACAGCCGCGTCATACAGCATCTGGAAGTGAACGAAGGCGTCTTCCCACCGTTCCAACTCGACATAGCACTGACCCATCCGATAGGTCGTGTCCGCGAAATCTTCCTCTTTTGGATTGAGGTTCGACATATTCCCGAACACATCTATCGCTTCTTCACACCGGTTCAATTGCATGAGGGTGAGTCCGAGCTGCTGGGTAGCAACGGGATCGCTGGGGTTGAGTTCCAGTAACTTGCGATACACCGGTTCAACCTCTTGGTAGCGACCGGCTTCGAAGAGCTTCCACGCATCCGACCGAAGAGCAGCCCATTCTTTCAATTGATCTGCCGTGGCCTCAGGAGTCAGCACTCGCGTGAACCGTCGCCCTCGATCCATTGATTCATAGAGTTGCGCGAGTTGATTCTTGGCCGGCAGCTCCAGCGGAGAACCTGGGGCCATATGCTGCAGGACATACTGCAAGTCGGCATCTGCGCCTGCATAATCCAGCACGTCAAACCGGGCACGAGCGAGGACCAACCGCCAACCAAGTAAATCAGGCATCAGCTCCACCGCCCGTTTGTAAGATTCCAGTGATTCCTCCAAGCGATCGAGCTTTCGCAGCTCTAGCGCCAGTCGCCAATGGATGAGTGGATTGCTCGTCTCAATCTGGGCAATGCTCCGCAACTCCAAGATTGCCTCGCCCTCTCGTCCCCACCGTACCAACACACCCCATTTCGCCCAGTGCGCATCTAGCGCCGTGGGTTCGGCAGCAAGAGCTTGATCGTAGGCTTGAACCGCTTCCTTCGGGTCACGGAGGGTGGAGAGAATGTCACCGCGCAACTTGTGCAGTGCAGGCGTATGAGGATGGTCCTGAATACCCTGATCGAGCAATTCAAGGGCAGCAATCACCGCTCCACTGTCCCAGGTGGCTTTGGCTTCCTCAGCCACCTTCTCGACTGAAAGGTCGGCTGAATCCGCGGCGACTGCCGGTACCGCTGTCGCAGGCACAAGCAGAAGTAGCAGAACAAAAAAAGCTGTCACGGGATAGGACCGGCGAGACTCAAGGATGGTCTGCGCCTCAGACTTCAAGTGCTGGCTATGACTCGTTGGCTGATTCACTGATTGTGGATCACTATACCAAGAAGCCTTGGATGGTGAAATGGAACGCACGTCCTGATCAGGCTGGGATGGAAATCGACTAAGACGCCACTCGGCGGAATGGCGTTCATTGGCTACATGGCCTGGGTGGCGAATATTCCACCCAGGCCCGTCCTCCTATTTCCGTTCGATCTGGATCGACACCGGCACAGGATTCGACACGATGTCGTAGACCGGCGAGAATGTCGTCAGCTCCTCCAATTGCTCAGGTGACGCATCGGACTTCACCTTGAACTTGACGCGAATCTCCTTATACCCTCGACGGACCTGGTCGGAGAGACCTAGAAAGCCCTGCAAATCAAGATCCCCCTCCAACTGCGACTCCACGGACTCAAGTCTAATCCCCCGCGCCGCCGCGTGGTAAACCAGTGAGGTGGTCAAACAAGCGGCCAGCGCGTGGAGCACAAACTCCACCGGATTCGCGCCCTGATCCTTCCCGAGAGCACGTGAGGCTCATCGGCATCCAGCTCAAACGGCTTTGTCCGCGTCGTATCTTCCTGGCCTGCGCCATAGAATCCTTTGATCGTTGAACGATTGTGGCCATCACTGATCCAACGATTGACGGCTCGGAACTGTGACCTGGCCAACCCTGGATCCTTCCGCACGGCCTGAATCGTCTGACCCAACCGCTCCACATCGACTCCATTCATAACTCCGCTCATCGTAGCCTGTGACATAAGTGCTCCCGTCAGCGATTGGATTTTCTCCTCAGCCTCCATTCGATCATGGACGTTGCGCAGGATCAGCGTGGTAAATTTCTTCCGATGCAGTTCAAACCGAGACATGGTCGCCTCGGCGGGGAATGATTCGCCCTCCGGACAACGAGCGGTGAGCCCGCCTGGGATCCAACTCGATTGCTGCCCCTCCGGACGTCCGTCGAGCTCGACAATCAGCGCCTCCAACCGGGTGATGTCCTCTCTGCTCAAAAATTTCTCGAAACCTTGTCCGATCATCATATCGGCTTGGCATGAGAATGTTTTCTCCGCCGCAGGATTGACACAAATGATGCGCAGTTGATCATCCAACTCGATAATCGCATCCATCGCGCTGGAGAGCAGCCGACCAACTTTTTCTTCCCGCTCTCGAACCTCGGATTCCGCTCGCATCCGACGCAGTTCCGCTGTCGCGCGCGCGGCAAATATTTTGAAAATCGCATGAACTCGCGGCTCTTCCGGAATGGGGCGCCGGTCAATCACCGCCATATGGCCGAGTATCCGACCATCAGCGGCCTGAAGCGGTACGCCCATATAGCTGACGGCTCCGCTTTCCTTCAATTCTTCGTCATGAGGGTATATCTCCAGAATCTTATCCGGGAAATGGACCAGCGTGGCCGTATCGATCACGCGCTCACAAGGCGTCCCCGCGATATCCACTTCATAGTCTTTCGCCCACTGTCCATCCATTCGAAAGGCGAGCGCGCGCAAACGACGTCTCTCGGAAAAGTATTCCGTCACCCACGCACAGTGCGTACCAAGGGCTTTGGCGAGGTTCTGCACCAGCGCCTCAAAAAACCGTTGGCCGGTTTCCATGGCAGTCCCTTCGAGAATCGCGCGCAGGGCCGTGTCGGTTTCAAGATCCTGGAGCGGCCTAGAAGAATCGGACGACAAAGGTGCCATGGAACAAAAGTATGAAGAGGGATGTGACGTCTTGCAAGAGGTACGCATCCTCCGTCAGAAATGCTGTATCGTGAGATGCGTGCCGACCATGCTACACTTCCTTGGCATGTTCGACGTCATTCTCTATCAACCCGAGATTCCCCCGAATACCGGCAACATCATCCGCCTCTGCGCCAATACCGGCGTGCGGCTACACCTCGTAAAACCGTTAGGATTCTCGCTGGACGACAAACAATTGCTGCGCGCTGGGCTGGACTATCACGAGTTTGCCGCGCTCACCGTCTACGCTAGTTGGACTGAGTGCGCGGAACACTTCAAAGCTCACCGCCTCTTTGCCCTCTCAACGCGAAACACGAAACGGTATGATCGCATCGCCTATGCCGAGGGCGATGCCTTTCTGTTTGGTCCTGAAACTCGCGGTCTCCCGACCACACTGCTTGAATCGTTTGCGGAGGAACGGCGCATCCGTGTGCCGATGCTCCCTGAGAACCGCAGCCTCAATCTTTCGAATGCCGTTGCGGTAGTGGTGTATGAGGCCTGGCGGCAAGTCGGATTTAAGAACGGGCTGTAACGGCTGTTCATGGTACGACGGGCTTCTTGATGGCATCGGCATTTTCCCACACGTTTGTTGCCCTGGCATTAGGAAAGGCTTCCCATCATCCGGTCATGACCTGGCAGGTCGTGCTTCTTGGCATGGCCTGCTCGATTGTCCCGGATCTCGACGTCATCGGCTTTTCCTTCGGCATTCGATATGGCGATCTCTGGGGCCATCGCGGCTTGACTCATTCACTCTTCTTCGCTGTCCTCCTCAGTGCCATCCTTGTAGGACTCAGCTACCGGCAGGAAGCGCCGGCAATAAAAGCTAGGATAGGGATCTATCTCTTCCTCTGCACCGCCTCACATGGCGTCCTCGACGCGCTGACGGATGGAGGACTCGGCGTCGCCTTCTTCTCTCCATTCGATCCCACCCGGTATTTCTTCCCCATACGACCGGTTGCTGTTTCTCCCATCGGCATCGGAGACTTCTTCAATGGAAGCGCTGTTCAGATCCTAGCCAGTGAAGTTATATGGATCTGGCTCCCGACGACAGCGATTTTCCTCATTGTGCGGGGGTGTCAATACGTATGGTTCGGTCGGTTCTCGCAGAATGGTCACAGACCAACTCAAGCACCCAAACCACGCGAACAATGAGGAACTGGCTATTACATGATCAATTCTACGAGTCCGTAGACCGGAAATTTCCTGCCGCCATACTCCAATTCGCCATCGACCACCACCATCGAGAAACCGCCGATCGCCCAGTTCCAGATGCCGGTCCTCGATACTTGTTTGAGAGTCAGCGCAGCCGACCCCTGTGGTCCTGTCCAGGTAATGCGCCAAGCGATCGGCCAGCGGTACAAGCCCCGCGCCAGCCCACGGTCAACCACCTCGATTTTCATATCTTTCATCGAGTCGGTTGCGCTGTTGAATACTGTAAACCCGTCCATGAAGCCCATTAGTGGGGCAAGACGCTCACTCTGCTGACGATGCAGATACACATCATCGTCCGTGCCTATTTGTAAATAAAATCCTTGATATTCGTTCCACAGGTCCCAGTACGTGCGCGTGAGGCGGTTGAAGTCCGGCATCATGAAATACTCATAGATCACTCGCCCTGGAATGACCCGGTCTCGCCAGGTCAGAACCGCCGGCGCCGAGCCCATCCAGATGGCCGCACTGTGATTCTGCCGACTGGTTCGCAGTGGAATCGGATCAATGTTCAATATAAGCCGATTGCTCTCACCCACAATCGTCATGCCCGTTTTTGGAGCACCTTGAAATTGAAAGTAGGGCGAGCCGGGGATTGTCGTGAGCTCTTTTCCGGTATTCTTGTACCGGCTGTTGCCATCGAGCCGTGCCCATCCAGTTTTCTCATCGTGCAGGACCAGAAAATGCTGCGCCTGATAGGCGTCCCCATCCCGTCCGCGATTGTTGTCGAGCGCGAAGGCCACTTTCCCCTGACTGTCTTGTCCCACGAACGAAAAGTAGTCGGACACGTAGATCAGCGACGAAGCAGGTATGTCGTCGAGTGAAGACTTAGCTGCGGAAGCTCTATCTGCCTGCGCAGGTAGAAAGGAGAAGATCAGCACAAACCAGAGCGCAATGCCGTAGACCCACCCCTTTCTGACTGAAACCATCAGCAACTTCATCTACCCGCGCGCAGTCCCCCATCGGCGATGAAGAAATCGTTCAACTGGAGCGAAGAGCGTCTTATCCACTGCCAGCCCGATCATGACGATCACCAACATCACCCCAATCACCTGATCCATCGCATTCAGCTCTCGGCCGTAATGTAACAGATGCCCGAGACCAAATCCCGTCAGAATCGTCACATAGATTTCCGCAGCCATCAAAGAACGCCACGCAAAGGCCCAGCCCTGCTTCATACCGCTCAAAAGAAATGGGAGAGCCGCCGGGAGAATCACATGGGTCCAGGTGTGAAAGCCGGACGATCCCATGCTGCGGGCTGCGCGGCTGTAAATCGGAGGAATCGTCCGCACGCCGGTATCCGTGGCGATGATCAAAGACCACAGCGTCCCCATGACAACGACGAACAACATAGCGGCTTCCGTCTGCCCAAACCAGAGCAACGCCAACGGGACCCAGCATACGCTCGGAAGTGTTTGAAGGCCCAATGCAAGCACCCCGATCGTATCTTGAGACCATTTGAAGGACGCCGTGAGAAGACCTAATGGAAGGCCGATGAGAATTCCCAGCCCGTATCCGATGAGAAGGCGTCGAACCGTCACGAGGATGGCCTCCCACAGGGTAGCGTCTTCGACAGCAGACCACAGATACGTGAAGACACTCGCCGGTGACGGCAAGAGCAACGGTGACCAGATCTGGGCATTGACGGCAAGCTGCCACAGACCGATAACACATGCAAAAAAGAGGGAGGCTACCGCCCAACGTGCAATCATTCCACAACCTCGCTTTGAACGTAGCCCTTCAGCACACGGGTGATTTCGGTGGAGTACCGAGCAAGGTCTACACTGTTGATATCACGCGGGCGAGGGAGTGGAATGGAGAATTCTTCCCTGATTCGTCCTGGATTCGGCGAAAACAGGATGACTCGATCTCCGAGGCACACAGCTTCGCGCACATTATGGGTCACGAAGACAATCGTTTTCCGGTGTTGGCTCCAGATGCGCTGGATGTCACCATAGAGTTGTTCGCGAGTCAACGCGTCCAGCGCACCAAATGGTTCATCCATCAACAGCACACTGGGGTTCGGAGCCAACGATCGAGCCAACGCCACTCGTTGTCTCATGCCGCCTGAAAGCTCATGCACGTTCGAGTGCATGAACCGCTTCAGACCCACGAGTTCTAGAAAGTACTCGGCTTTCTCACGGCGTTCCGATGCATTCAGCCCATGAACGAGTTTGAGGCCGAACAGGACATTTCCGAGCACCGTCAGCCAGGGGAACAGCGCGGCCTCCTGAAACATCATCAATCGATGTGGACCAGGCCCCCTGATAGTCTGACTATCGGCCTGCACCGTTCCACCATCTGGTCGGTCTAGACCTGCGATCAAGTTCAACAAGGTAGATTTGCCGCACCCACTCGGGCCGACCAAACACACAAACTCTCCTTCAGCAATTCGAAGAGTCACATCGTCAAGCGCCTGAACATGTAATGAACTGGTCCGAAACCATTTCGAGACATGCTCCAATACAAGTTTCGTTGGATTTGTACCTGGGGAAGGAACCACGCTTTGCATGTCAGGGCAACCTTACAATGAGCCTGGATAAGTCTGGGGTGGTGCGCATGAACCCCGCACGCTGCGCGTTACTTACGAACTGTTGGAACTCCTCGAGTGACGCCTCCGGGCGCAGCGTGATGCGTTTCCATGCCTGGGCAATCAACTCGACCGATACCTTAGCCTGTGTCTCAAGGGCTAGTTCTTGCAGGACCATTTTCTTGGCCTCCTCCGGATGCACGAGAATCCACTCCGTGAGTTCGCGATGGGCCTGTACAAACTTTCGCACCAATTCTGACTTGGCCTTCACGAACTTCACCCCTGAAACAAGAACCGTGACACTGTCCTTCGACTGCTCGAGCAGCACTTTGGCCCCGGCTTCACGTTCTAGGCGGGACACCCAGGGCTCCACCGTCCAAACCGCATCAAGCTTCCGTTGGTGAAACAGGGAGATTTGATCAGGATTCGGCGTCGGAACGATGAAGGCCTCCCCACCGGTCTGTGTGATCTTTAATCCACCATTGGCTAACCAGGCGCGGCAGGCAATGTCTTGGGTATTGCCGAGTTGCGGAGTGGCGATGGTCTTCCCACGGAAATCCGCCGGTTGTGTGAGCGAGGAATCTGGCTGCACGACCAACGCCGCACCTCCTGCCGCAGCGCCAGCAAGGATTCGAATCTCCTCTCCATTTGATTTCGTGTATACATTCAACGCGGGATTCGGTCCCACATAGGTCAGATCAACCGAACCGGCCAAGATTGCCTCGATCGCGCTCGGACCAGCATTGTAGACATACCATTCGACCTTCATATCTTTACCCAGCCGCTCTTCAAACCAACCCTTTCCCGTCCGTGAAAGATGATGCGCGACCAGACCTTGCACATGAGTCACGTTCGGGAAATGGCCGACACGAATGGTCTCTGCCATGGCTGAAGGAACTGCCACACAAAGCAGGATGAGCGCTACAAGAAAGGTAGGAGCACGCATTGTCATCGTCATCATGACCTCCACATATTTTCTTTAATGCCCAAGAAATGAGTCATAATACTACACTAACTCGATCATGATTGTGTATAAATTATTACCGTCGTTATAAATTATAAAATAGTGTTTAATTACAAATATTTATATTATATTTTCGTTTTGTAATTTGACATTTAGCAATTATTATTGCTATCAATAGCCATGACGTTTCATGCGCAACAGCCCGAAACAGCATCAGAGTTTTCCAATCACCTTAAAACCTTTCGTACACAACGAGGCCTCTCTCAGGGCGAACTTGCTACGCGAGCCGGCATAACCCGACAGGCCGTCTCAGCCATTGAATCAAACCTCTACCTGCCGACGACGGCTGTTGCCTTGAAACTGGCGTCGGTCTTGGAGTGCCATGTCGAGGATCTGTTCAGCCTTACCCCAACCGAAGACATCATTGAAGGCACGCTGATCGGCCATCTCCCCCAAGTTGAGACAAGCACTCACTCAATCCGCGTCAAAGTCTCGACTGTGGGAAAACGGACGGTCGTGCGGCCTGTCACTGATTTGGGCGAGCAACTCTCCTTTGCTGTCCCTACCGACGGCTATATCACCGGGACAGACAGGACACTGTCCGGTAGCACAGTCAGCGTGAAACTCTCACGAGGGCGAGACGCGATCGAACAGGAGATTTCCGTGGCCGGCTGTGACCCAGCGATTTTCTTGGTCGGCGAACATTTACGACGCCACAAAGGCCGAACCACCGTCGT
Organism: uncultured Nitrospira sp.; assembly: GCA_902500755.1. GTDB lineage: Bacteria > Nitrospirota > Nitrospiria > Nitrospirales > Nitrospiraceae > Nitrospira_D. The sequence continues at coordinate 10,005 of CABVRV010000006.1, read as the reverse complement.
CGGCTGGACGATGGGCAGCATGGCGGCCCTCCAAGCCTTGCAACGCGGCGAAGTCCACGTGGCCGGCATGCATCTGTTCGATCCGGTGACGGGCGAATCGAATCTGCCGTTTCTCAGGCGAACACTCAAAGGATCCGGCTACGAGGTAGTGACCTTTGCCACCTGGGAGGAAGGATTTCTCGTCCGCGCCGGAAATCCGCTGTCCATTCGCTCAGCCGCTGATCTTGCAGAACCAATGGTGACACTGGTGAACCGAGAGGAAGGGTCTGGGGCAAGACTGCTGCTCGATCAGCGATTACGGGCATCCGGGGTTGAGCCGGGGCAAGTGCGCGGGTATGACCGTGCTGCGTCAACGCATGTCGACGTCGCGAGGGCTATTGCGCAACGGCACGCTGAGGTGGGAATCGGTATTCGCTCCGCTGCCCAACAGTTCAACTTGGATTTCGTCCCGCTCCAGACAGCGCGGTATGACCTGGTCGTGCCGAAGTCGTACCTCAAGTCCCATCCAACTCTCACGCACCTCTTTGAGACACTGGTGAGCCGCCCATTCCGTAACGAGATCGCCGCACTCGGCGGGTACGATACCAGCGAAACCGGAAAGGTCCGAGCATGGCACGCCTGACGGCAACAGACCCACACGGGACTCGACCTCGATATCGAATTTATCCTGAACTGTGATGGGAATCATGAAAGGAACATTGATGTCGAGCAGAGCGTTTTACTACGGCCTCCTCAGCGCTGTTCTGTTTCTGACAGGAACAGGCTCAGTGAACGCCGTCGAATATGGTGAGCTCGTTGAGAAAGACGGGAAATGGGAGTTCAAGAACACCGAAGACCCGGTGCTCAAGCTCATGCATGACAAGCACGTGATCACCGATGAAGATTATTTCAAAACCACGGATCGGACCGGAAACAATTGGCTCGAACCAGCTGATGCAGTCCTGAATCGACGGCGAGAAATGGATTGGATTCACTACGAACGGTCGCTGCTCCGCCTACCGGACTGGCTGGATCTCGGATTCGAAAACCGGACTCGATTCGAATCGTATGACCACCCCTGGCGAGCAAGCCAAGCGATCGGGAACGGACGGACGGACGCCCAAATTGCCTTGCGGTCGCGCGTGCGGATCGGCCTAGGCGGCGACGGCCCGTTGCGACTCTTGTTCGAGGGACAGGATTCTCGTTCCTTCTTGGATAAGGACCCTGGAGATTTTCGCGATGCGACCACGGTCAATGAGTTCGATGTCTTACAGCTGGTCGGAGCCTTAACCGTGCACAACGTCTTAGGAACCGGCCTACGCACCGATTTCCACTTTGGACGTATGACTTTGGACCTCGGCAATCGACGATTGGTTGCGCGAAATGCGTTCCGAAACACCGTCAACTCCTTCGATGGGTTTCATTGGCAACTCGCGCAAGGAAATACCTGGCGAATCCGGGCGTTTGCGACACAACCGGTCGTACGGGACGACGTGAGGCTGGATCAGCAATCTCACAACCTCTTGTTTTGGGGCACCTATTTGGAGAGCCGACACTTCCCCTGGTTCCAGGTAGACGCGTATTATTTCGGCCTGAACGATCAGCGCGTCCCCAACGGAACCGAGCATCGGACCTATTCGACTGCCGGAGGCCGCTTCTATAAGGACCCCAAGCCGGGGGAACCGGATTATGAAATAGAGACTACTTGGCAAACCGGCCGTCGCGGCATCACCGACCACTTCGCCTATTTCAACCATTTTGAAGCCGGCTATATGTTCAACGTCCCCTGGACTCCTCGACTCCTGTTTCAATTCGACTATGTCAGTGGCGATCGCCAGCCGGGCGACGGTCAGAATGAAGGATTTGACACCCTGTTCGGCGCGCGGCGATGGGAATATGGACCAACCGGCATATGGGGTCCATTTTCCAGAACCAATCTGATTTCACCGGGCTGGCGCGTATTCCTCAACCCCACACCAAATTGGATTTTGATGGCCAGGCACCGCGCCTGGTTCCTCGCCCAGGATAGAGATTTCTTCGGGAACACCGGCTTGCGGGATACCACCGGAAACGCCGGCACGTCGTTAGGCCATGACATCGAGCTTCAAGCGCAATGGGCCGTCACCTCCAACCTGGACTTTGACGTCGGATACGTCCATTGGTTTAAAGGATCGTATTTCGATAGCCCCACTATCCTCACCCAAATGCCCGCTGGCGGAAACAAAGATAGTGATTATTTTTATGCGGCGATTCGAGTCCGGATCTAGAAAGGATGCGTCATGGAACAGAGACTGCTCGCATGGTGCTTGTGTGTGTTTTCAAGTCTGGCAGTGACTCCGGCGTTTGCCGAGCAGGCGTTGGTGGCCGTCGCCGCCAACTTTGTGCCGCCGTTCCGTGAAATCGCGATTGAATTCGAGACCGCCACCGGTCATACACTCCGGGTCGCCGCCGGATCATCAGGAAATTTCTATTCGCAAATCAAGAACGGTGCCCCGTTCGACCTATTTTTGTCTGCCGATGTGGAACGGCCCAAGCTCTTGGAAGACGAGGGATTGGGCGTCAAAGAATCCCGCTTCACCTATGCCATCGGCCGTCTCGTCCTGTGGAGTCCCAATCCCGACCTGATCAAGGGACAGGAGACGCTAAGGCTAAAACAATACAAGCGGTTGGCCATAGCCAATCCCAAGACCGCGCCGTACGGTGTGGCCGCGATGCAGGCGATGCAAAAGCTGGAGCTCTGGGAAAGCCTCCAGCCCCACATTGTGATGGGGGAAAGTCTCGGTCAGACGATGGGGTTCATCGAATCCGGCAATGCTCAGTTGGGTTTTGTGGCCTTCTCTCAAATCATGGGCCCGAAGATCAAGGGGAAAGGCAGTCGCTGGGATGTGCCCGGCAATCTGCACGAACCGATCAAACAGGATGTGATTTTGCTGACGAAGGGCAAGGACAATCCCGCGGCAAAGGCCCTCCTAGAGTTCATCGGTGGACCGCAAGCCAGTAAGATCATCCACTACTATGGGTATGATTTGAAGTAGCCATGGGAGCCTTGACAGACTTGGATTTGAGTGCGCTGTGGGTCAGCGTTCGACTCGCAACGATGACAGTACTCGTGCTGCTGATCGTGGGCACGCCCCTCGCTTGGTGGCTGGCTCATACCAAATCCCGTTTGAGACCCATCGTGGAAGCCGCGGTTGCGCTCCCGATCGTGCTCCCTCCTACAGTCCTGGGATTCTACCTTCTTGTCGCGTTAGGTCCTTACGGACCGCTCGGCCGTTTTGCAAATCTCTCACTGGCCTTCACCTTCACGGGTCTGGTCATCGCGTCAGTTTTTTATTCGATGCCATTTGTCATACAGCCCCTGCAAAGCGCGTTTGAAGCGGTCGGCAAGGCTCCGTTGGAAGCCGCCTGGTCGCTCCGCGCCTCGAAATTGGATGCTTTCTTGACTGTGATTTCTCCGATCGCCTTGCGGGGATTTATCAGCGCAATCGTGCTCGGCTTCGCCCATACGATGGGAGAGTTCGGGGTTGTCCTCATGGTCGGCGGATCGATTCCCGGAGAAACGCGCGTCCTTTCCACGACCATCTTTGAGCATGTGGAAGTCATGGAATACACTCAAGCGCATGCCATCTCTGCCTTCATGCTGATCTTTTCATTCGTGGTACTGTTGGCTGTGTACATCATCAACCGCCGATTCCCTATCCATGTCTCATGAGCCGCTTGCTGGCACGCTTTTCAGTCCGATATCCGACCTTTCATCTCAACGTCGCATTAGATGTACCAATGGCGGGCATTACGGCTATCTTCGGTCCCTCTGGATCAGGAAAGACGACGCTGTTGAGATGCCTGGCTGGGCTGGAGCAGACGCCCGACGGATTCATGCAATTCGATGAGGATCTCTGGCAGGACACAGCAAAAGGTCTGTGTCGACCGCTCCACAAACGGCCGATCGGATACGTATTTCAGGAGCCCCGATTGTTCCCCCACTACAGCGTACGGTCAAACCTTCTGTACGGCTACAATCGCATATCTCCGGAAGAACGCCGAATATCGATCGAACGGGTGATCGATATTCTAGGGATCGGGCATCTTCTCGATCGCCGCACCCACAACCTGTCCGGAGGCGAGCAACAACGCGTAGCGATCGGCCGTGCCTTGCTGACTAGCCCTAAGCTGCTGTTGATGGATGAGCCGCTCGCCTCACTCGATATGCAGCGCAAGCAAGAACTCCTTCCCTTCATCCGTCGACTTCATGAGGAACTGCACATTCCAGTGATGTATGTCAGTCATGCGATCGCAGAAATCCTTCAACTTGCGGACCGTATTATCCTTCTGAAAGAGGGGCACGTCGCAGGAACCGGCCCGCTCAACGAGGTGCTTACCTCCCTGGAGTTTCGAGGGAATTTTGGGTCACATCGGGTGGGGGGAGTGTTAGACGCTCATGTGGCCAATCACGAACCGCAGTATGGCCTCACTCAGCTCGATTTCAAGGGCCAGGCACTGTTCGTGCCGTTTCAACCGGTCGCCGTCGGACAACCTATGCGCATACACATCCTGTCCAGCGATGTCAGTCTGGTCATCGGACGGACCGATTCCCCGACCAGTGTGCTGAATATTCTGGATGCGATGATTGTTGAGATACGGGAGATCAATCACGCATCGGTAGATGTCCTGTTGGACATCGGAGCCCCGTTGGTCGCCAGCATCACCCGAAAATCCCTTATGAACCTTGGATTGAAACCAGGGAACCGGGTATTCGCATATATCAAGGCAGTGGCACTGAATGAAGAGCTCGTAGAATAGCGGCACTCTCCCCAGTTTCGACTGCGCACAGCCGCTCACACAGCGTGGAAAGCAGTGAAACGCGGTCGTCGGAAGCTTCTTGCCGAGTTTTTAATCACTGCGTCTGATCGAACGTTCGACGCCATATCTTGATCTTGCGTCACACACATTCACCATTGTTTCCACTCAGTGGAGACGTCTCAACTGAGAAACTATTCACCATCTACCCTATTGACGCGAGAATTATAATATGTTACCAATGGATACATCATGAAGCCGCAGGATCTCAAACATCATCGAGAAGAATTAGGCCTCACCCAACAGCAACTTGCCGAGGCCTTGCACACCACGCGCGTATCCGTGGCGCGTTATGAAACAGGCATGCGAAAGATTCCCGGTGTGGTTTCGGTCGTGCTCGATCAATTACGACAGAAGTCGGTGATTCCCATGGCCGGTCTCGTTGCGGCCGGCTTCCCCATCGATCCGGTTCCGCAATCCGAACTCGTGGACGTCCCACCGAGTATGTTGCGTGGGGGAGACACCTTTGCCCTCAAGGTCAAGGGAGAATCCATGAAAGATGAAGGAATCTTACCAGGCGATCTCGTGGTAGTGCGTAAACAGGAAACGGCCAAGAATGGGCAAACGGTCGTCGCATTGGTCAATCGTGAAGCGACGATCAAGACGTATTTCAAGAAGGGTACGCATATCGAACTTCGTCCGGCCAACGAGACGATGCAACCCATTATCGTCCACCCGTCGGATGAGTTTCATATCGAAGGGCTCGTCATCGGCGTCATTCGGCATTGCGCCGTCTAAGCAATTGAAAGGAGAAAGACATGATCACGCCTGAACAAACGGTTATCACGAACGATCGACTGATGGATTTGGAAAGAACCGTGGCATCGCTGGACAATCGACTACGGACCATCCAGTGGGGACTCCAACGAGACCACACCGGCTCATTGAAGAAGCGTTTATGGAGCCTGATGAGATCCAAACCGGAAGGGGAACTTATGTCCGCAGTCTGCAATCAACGTGTTCGTCCGAACATGAAGGTAGAGACTCATGAAAGTCCAAGAGCATAAGCCACCGTCGGTGACGACCAGCCCCTGTTCCGATTGTGGCATGGTCGTCGAACAGCGGATGGAATTGATCGACGGCTTTACCCATTCTACGGTCCGTCTCTGTACCGCCTGTTGGCATGCCTATCGGCAGCGGCAAGTCTTTGCCGGCGGATGCTGTGGATAACTATCAATGATCGGCACGGAAGCAAGAGAACCAGCGCCCAAACTGCTGCTCCCAAGCACGAAGCGCTTCAGCTCAAAACCCGCCTCACGGTCCACAGCGATGAAGAAAGTGAAGGATAAGTCGGTCCTCCCTGCGATTTCGCTGAATTCGTCTGATGGTCTGACTGTACTGTATGGGCAGCCACATGCGACTCAAATCGGCCTCACAGTCGTGGGACGCGGTCGTCTCGGCCTTCCCTGTCGTGACCGCTTTTGTCGTGAGGAAGATCGCAGGGTTTACTGCGCTACTCGCTGACACGCGGAAAGCTATGGGAACGTAGCCAACCCTGTTCGAGGTTGCCTGGGTCGTGATCAACGGAATGGATCTGCATGATGGGGACACGAGGGGAACGTCGCTCACACTCGCCGCACCCACTAGACTCTGAGCATCACAATATCCATGCACGTCTGCATCGCGAGTTGTTCATGAGGATCGCTCAGGGCGGATCTTCTCACATAGGTTATTCGATATTTCATTCGACCCTTTTTCCACCATGAGGATAGAACGGCGGGATGGTAGAAGATGCTCATGGGCGGCCTGATCAAGAAATGAGAGTACATCATTATAGAATCACTCAACATTAAACAGCCCGCACGGATTGTGGCACTCAGGCCATGCCCATGGGCCACAACTTCCCAATATAGATAACTTGCACGCAACACCAGACCCTACTCGCGTTTTTTGATTGGATCGAGGACTTCCTCGCTTATTTGAGATGCTTAATACTGCAACTGGAGCGCCAAGTGGAATGAATCCACTTTTTGTACAACCTGTTCCGGAGCGATATACGTATATAATCCTGCGTTTCCGTTGAAATCTCCATACCGATAGTAAGCTGAAATACGTGCATTATGTCCAGAAATGATATAGTTCACACCGGCTTCCCACTCATTCCGCTCGTTGGCGTACCGTGGGTTGATTTCGATGAACCGCACATAGGGTTGGAATCTCCCGATACCGATCTCATTTGGAATGAGGTACAACCCAAGCACCGACCAGGAGTGGCCGTTAAATATGCAAAAGCAGTTGCCGAAGGCCCCGTTCCCAGGCTCAAAAGCCTGAATACCATAATTCGCAAAGAAGCGCTTGAACTCACCGCTGAACGTGAACACGCCCATGTCGTTCGGCATCGGTTTTTCCACCAACAGCTCGACAGAGATCCCGGTAAAATCTGATATGGCTCCGGTAACCGGGTTACCAGCGCCATCCTTTTGGTGTAGTACATTACCAGAGATCGCCAAGATGTCTCCCGCCGTCCCGTAATAGGTACCGCTCGCATAGTAGCCGGGATTGATTTCATCGTTCAACAGGTTCCACTGCAGACGACCGGCGTACATCAAGCTGCCGGTTTGGTTGGGACCACCCCGCGTACCCGTGAAGACCGACGCGACATACAGGAGGTGTGTGCCAAAAGGATGGATCTTCCCGAAGAAGACCGCGCCGTTGCTACGGCCGTAGGCGCCGTTCTGCCCGCCGGGAGCTCCGTTGGGACCACTTGGAAAGTTTGAGCTAAAGTCTTGCGGAAAGAACGGCGTCCGGAAGGGGTCAAAGGTCGCGGCGTAGAACTCACCGACCATCTCGACACGCTCACTCGGGACCAAAGTACGTCCTATCCAGAGATTAGCCATCTCATGGAACTCGAACCGTCCGATCGCATCGAGCAGGCCAATATTGGAGTTGTTGGCGAAACCAGTACCACCACCACCGATGTTACAGTTGAAACATTCGGCGTTGAACATGAACTTGACATACTTATGCATCTGTCCGTTAATGTAGAGACGAACGGTGTCCATCTTGAAATCGTTGCTATAATGGCCTCCCGCCGCGCCCTCTATACTGTTGAAGCTGGAACGAATACCCACACCGATCGAGATCCATACATCATCATCGGCTTGGATTATTCCATCGGCATAAGCACTTTTCGGCGTGGAATCTATTCCGACTATCAGTGCCGTCATCGCCCCAGCGGCTAAAAACTTTCCCCACCATGCGCTTCTTGCAACATGTGCCTTCATGTTGATGTCTCCCGTATGAGTAATAAAAGCGCTTTGATCTAGCGTTCCATTCGGGAACACCTCATATGAAAAAATTTCAAACTCGAATCGTCTAGAGACCTCCTCCTCAACGCTGCGCTACCCCCTGCCTACTGTGCATGGAAAACAAATCAGATCTTCCTTAGAGTTTCATACCGTGTATTTGCCGGATTAGATTCATTGCTCCAGCCTGGAATCCATGACGCCATCGACTGCCTCAACCGGCTTCTGATTGTTGCTGTTGCTCCTCGTGAACCTTCCCTTATTCAGAGGAAGTGAGCGGGCCCAGATGTTATTAAGTTCTCAGAGTGATTTATTCTTCAACCGTGCGATACCACTCTTTTCCTGAGAAGTGGTTTGAGGGGTTTGCATTGCACGCAAACCCCTCCCTAGCTGTTTTTAATAATCTCTTGCTCAACGTTTCTTCCGGTTCTGCAGGTTGCCGGATCGCACCTGACAGGCCAGCACATCGCAGATGACGCGTGTGGCCATGAGGCTGGTAATCTCCGCCGCGTCGTAGGGCGGCGAGCACTCGACGATTTCCATCCCCGCCAGCGGTTTTGTGTCGGCGATAATCTGGAGAAACTTCAAAACTTCACGTGGCAAAAAGCCGCCCGGCTCCGGCCAGCCGGTGCCGGGCACGAAGGCCGCGTCCAAACAATCGACGTCGAAGCTCAACCACACCGCATCCACACCATCAAACGCCACCTCGAGCGCCTGTTTCGCGGCATTCTCGATGCCCATCTCCACGCAGTCGGTCACCGTCATAATCGTGGTCTGGCGCTCCCGGCCCACCTTCACGCCGGGTCGGGGCGCTTGCCACCCGCCGATGCCGATCTGCACGAGATTCTTGGCCGGCACGTTGGTGATATTCGTTGCGTGAAACCACGGCGTGGTATGCATGCGTTCATCAAGATCGGTCTCCTGCGTGTCCACATGCCGATCGAAGTGCAGGATGCCGAGCTTCTTGCCGTTCATGTTTTGAGCCACGCCCCGCACGGTGGCAAAGCCCAAGGAATGGTCCCCGCCGAGTACCACGGGAAACGCGCCGCTGGCATAGACATGTCCCACACCCTTGCTGACTTGATCGAAGGTCTTTTCGATGTTGCCAGGAATCGTAAACACGTCTCCCACATCGCAGATCGAGATGGATTCCCGCAGATCCACACCGAGCTCGAAACTGTACGTTCCGTACAACGCTGAGATCTTGCGAATTCCCTGGGGGCCGAACCTGGTGCCGGCCCGATACGTCGTCCCGCCGTCGAACGGCGCGCCAAGAATGGCGACATCGTATTCACCGCACTTGCGAACGTCCTCGACATAGGGAGCCTTGATGAAGGTGTTGATGCCGGCGAAGTGCGGCAGCTCGCCCCGGCTAAAGGTGGGAATCCGGCGATCGACGATCGAATCAGCTCCGGGAAGGCCTAATTCCAGGCCACGGGCGACTTCTTCTTCGAACTTCGTGGTCGGCAGCAGCGCTTCCGCTTCGACTGCGAACTTCGCCTCCGGCCCGTATTTGTCATGCAGGGGAACCTTGCCTTGGTATGTTTTCTTTGACATCGGGAACTCCTTTCTGAGAGATGAATGAATGGATGACTGTGAGGGCCTTCTGTTGCAACACGAAGCTCAGCGAACCAACCTCCTTTTCATTTTTGAATCGATGTAATCTCCTTTGGATGCATCGATAAGTGGTCTCTTGTAGGTTTCCTGATCAGAAGATAGAGCGTTGTTGTCCCTAAGATGCTTCCGAGGACCAGCGGCACAGCCCAGAGTTGCCACCACGGCGCATCAGGTGCGGTGGCGTATGGGCGAGGCCACGCGATATTGACAAGTTCGAATAACGACCAGAGGAAGGCAACCGTATTGATAACCAATCCCCAAGCGCCTAGCTTCAGCTGACCGAGTGATGGATCCCAGCGGCCTGTCA
>CABVRV010000005.1:54140-72859 GCA_902500755.1 uncultured Nitrospira sp. | reverse complement strand
GATGGGGAATGATGAGCCCGATCTTATAATGTCCCATCGCGGATCCTCCCTCCTGTGGGTGTAAAAAGCATGTCCGGCCCCTAACTCGACTCCAATTTGGAATCCTGAACAACTCTGCTTCGAATATCAGAGAGCAAGAGGTCCCGAAGAGCCCGCTTGATAGGACTGTAATGGGACGAGATCGTCCTCCCAGCCTGTCACGATCGGATCCACAACCCTCCATGCTTCCTCTGCTTCATCATTCCTGATAAAGAATCTCGACTCTCCTCTGAGAACGTCCAGGATGAGGCTTGCATAGGCAGACATCGGTTCCGGTGCAAGCTCCGTATTCAGTTCGACCGATTCGGCTTCCAAGGGATTACCGGGACCATTGACGTTGATGGTCAATCCGACTTGATCCACCTTGAGACCCAACCGCAATTGATTTGATTTCACCGCGTGAGAGGATCCGAATGTCGAATGCCGAGACGGCTTAAAGAATACTCTGAGCTCCTGACGATCCTGCTCCATGGCCTTTCCCGTCCGCAAGACGAAGGGGACGTCTCTCCATCGCTGATTGTCGACGAACAGACGAATTTCCGCAAAGGTTTCCGTTTGACGCGTTGGATCCACGCCCGGCTCATCGACGTAGTCGCGCACCGTCCGACCATTGACGCTCCCGGCTGTATAGCGACCACGCATTGTATATCGCTCAATCTCGTCCGTAGACAACGACCGAATGTCCCGCAGTAAGTCCGTCTTTCGATCGCGCAACTCAGATTCGGTCAGGCTGGATGGAGGCTCCATGGCTACCAAGCACATCAGCTGTAATAGGTGGTTCTGGATCATATCCTTTAAGGCGCCGGCCGAATCATAGTACCCGACCCGCCCTTCCAGCGTAGTCATCTCGTCCCAGATGATTTCCACTCGCTCGACATGTTGACGGTCCCAAGCCGAGTCTAAAACCCGATTGGCGAATCGAATCCCAAGAATATTTTGCACCGTCTGTTTAGCCAGGAAATGATCGACGCGAAAAATGTCCTGTTCCTTGAAGAGCCTGAGCAGTTTCCGATTGAGCGCCTGCGCCGACTTCACGTTGTGTCCGAACGGCTTCTCGATCATCACACGGCTTTGTGAAGGCAAACGGACTTCTCGGAGATTCTCCACGATTGCCTCAGACACTGAGGGGGGAAGGCCGAAGTACAGCACCAGAGGATCCTGTAATGGTCCGATCACGGCTTTGAGCTGTTGAAAATCGGCAAGATCCGCGGATGCGTGGCGGACTCGCGCCAACAGCTTCCTTAAGGCACCTCTGTTTGTTTTCGAATAACGCTCCTTGACTCGTTCCTCAATGTAACGACGAAAGTCTGCTACATCTTTCCAATCCTTCCTGGTGACTGCCACCACACAAAAATCATCGGAGAGCAGGGTCGCCGCTTCAAGTTCCGCCAAGGCGGGGAATACATATCGGCAGGCCACGTCGGAACCAGCGCCTAATAGTACGAAATGATAGTGGGCCATGGCGTTCCTTCGTTCTTTACCCGACCCTACCCTTGTGGTCGGGCACAGGATTCCAACGGAGCGAACTGTTATCGCTCATATTGAATAATTGGGCAATGAGCCGAACTGCTCCTCTTCTATAACAATACGCAACCCCCTCCGTCTTGATACTGGAACAACCCCTAGGATGCTCATGGTGAGCTCACACTTGACATCATTCCAATCATCTTGTGAGGTCATCTTTCATTAATTACTGGATATATATCATTTGCTCTGATGTCGTCTTGTTGTTTAAGTCAGCGGATGCATTGTCCAGATCAGGACATTGTGTCTTCTCGATTCTATTGTTTGGTCCAGGTTTAACAGAACACGGTCTGAAGCCTCGCGTAAAGTCATCAAAATAGCGATTGACCATTTATCCACTAGAGGGCACGTATTTTGCGTTGCAGGAAGCTTACGATGATGCTTACTAACTCTGTTACCGAAGGAGAAACAGTATGAGAATGCGTCAGACATGCATGTATATCATTGCAGGCAGTGTGTTGTTGTCTCATGGACTGGCCTATGCAGAACCATCCAAGAGTGGGTCGGCCGGTGCCATGGGACAAGAACAGAAATCAAATGGGCAATCCTCCCGCGACAGCTCCAGTGGCTCCATGAAGTCACAATCGAGGCAACAACATGGATCTGGCAACAAGGGAATGGAGTCTTACCAACCGTCCAGCGGAGCGAAGGAGGGTAGTGATTCGACTCTCCCCGATCCAACGACGATGCCTTATCCCGACAAGAATACGAAGAAGGGACAAGGATCAAGCGGTGGGAGCGGTTCAAGCTCTAGTTCCGGGAGTATGGGGTCGTCAGGAACTGGGTCATCGGGTGGCACAGGGTCAGCAGGATCCGGCGGAGGGCACTAAGGGTTATTCATCGAGCGGTTGACAAAATCGGTCAATCGACTCAGGTGCGACAACTTACTATTGGGAAGTCAATAAAATAAATGGTGACCATGTCGGAACAGCAACGCCCTCCGCAACATCAAACTAGACAACCCGGAATCGAGTCCGTCATGACTCCCCGCCCGAAGTCGGAGAACCGTGATCACCACGGTGTCGGGAAGCTAACCGGAAAAGTCGCACTCATCACCGGCGGGGACAGCGGCATCGGTCGAGCCGTCGCCATTGCCTTTGCGCGTGAAGGGGCCGATCTTGCAATCAGTTACTTCGATGAACACAAGGATGCGGAGGACACTCAGCGGTTGGTCAAAAAGGAGGGTCGGCGTTGTCTGACCATTCCCGGTGACGTCGGAGATCACGAACACTGCATGTACGTCGTGCGTACGGCCTTAGAGGAGCTCGGGCATCTTGATATTTTGATTAACAATGCCGCTGAACAGGTCACCCAGGACAGCCTTGAGAAGATCACCCCGGCTCAGCTGGAGCGGACGTTTCGCACGAACATCTTTTCCTATTTTTTCATGACGCAAGCGGCGTTGCAGCACCTTGCGCAAGGGTCGAGCATCATCAATACGACCTCTGTAACGGCTTATAAAGGAAGCCCGCACTTGTTGGACTATTCATCGACGAAAGGCGCTATTGTCTCATTCACCAGATCCTTGGCGCTCTCTTTGTCCGAAAAAAAGATTCGCGTCAATGCGGTGGCTCCGGGTCCGATCTGGACGCCATTAATCCCATCGACATTTCCTCCTGACCGTGTGGCCACGTTCGGATCAGACGTTCCTTTACAACGTGCCGGGCAACCTGAGGAAGTGGCTCCTAGCTATGTGTTTCTTGCCTCCGCGGATGCTTCATATATGACTGGCCAAGTCCTTCATCCCAACGGTGGAACGGTCATTAATGGATGAAGAGGCGCTTATCCCTATGCCCAGGCACCGCTGGATATTCAAACACGTGGTAGGCGGATCCTAGAAAGGAAAGCAAACGTTCTCTCTTCGATCGCGTAGTCCACGTGAGCGGCGAAGGTTTCTTACGGGCTGCAGGGTGCACGCTGAGGGAATTTTGAAAAGCAAGGAGAAGCACACTGCTTGAAAATACCGTTGTCTTATCCCGTCTTGCGTCGAGATCGATCCGAGCGTCCTCCTCCTGGCCGCTGATGGGCCGATAAAAGCCCACGTCCTTTGGCCTTATCCTGCACGCTCCGTTTCAGCAACGCCATGAGGTCGACCACTTTCCCTCGTTTCGGCGGCGCTATGGCTTCCTCGCCGTCCGGATCCCCGATCATTTCCGTTCGGCCGGTCCTGATACGCTTCTCGATCAGCTTCAAGAGATCTTCACGGTAGGTATCGTGATAGTCTTTGGGATCCCATTCTCCCGTCATTTCCTCGACAAGTTTAACCGCCATCTCCCGCTCCTTAGCCGTTACCCCCACGCGTTTGTGCTTCGGTAAGATGTCCAACTCCCGTGCGTCCTGTACCTCGTTGGCGTAGCGAAGCGTATTCATCAGAATCATATCGTTGACCGGAAGTAACGCCGCGACATACTGGCGCGTGCTGATGACAACATTGGCAATACCCACTTTGTGAGTCTGCTTGAGGATGTCCCGCAGCAGCACATAACTTTTTTCACCACGCGCCTCAGGCGCTAGATAGTAAGGGGATTCAAAATACATCGGCGCAATGTCCTCCTCATCGACAAAGCGCAGGATGTCGACCGTTTGAGTGGCCTCGACATTGGCCTGGCGGAAATCTTCGTCGGTCAGGATCACATAGCGGTCCTTCTCATATTCATACCCTTTCACGATCTGGTCCCGCGGAACTTCTTCTCCCGTTTCCTTGTTGTATCGCTTGAAACCGATCGGCTTCATATTGCGACGATCCACCATGGTCAGATCAAAGCTGTTTCGCTTCTCAGCGGAGTATAGCCCGACGGGAATATGGACCAGTCCGAAGCTGATTGCGCCTTTCCATAGCACACGAGGCATTGGGGTCCTTTTCCCGCCGACCTCACATTCGGCGTAACGTCAGAACGCAGATGATGAAACGTTTTGATCCAAGGGCCGAGCCATCGGCAACCTCATCGCGTGGATGATCACTGCATGGGCAATCCTGACAACGAACGGTGTATCGGCTGTGAGGGGCACTGATCCGATTCCTGCGGATTGAAAAGAACCGATGTGGAATCCGTCGGCGACAGAGCGGACAGAATGTCCGGATGGACGTAGGTCGTTCGTGGACCATCCGCAAGTCCAAATTGCTTGAGCTTTCGCAAAAGTGTTTTCCGATGGATTCCCAAAATAGCAGCCGACCGACCAAGATCTTGATGGTAGTGCTTCAAGACTCGCAGGATATGCGTTCGTTCCAATTCAGCCAAGGTGACCCATCCTCGCGCCTGCGCTACGGCCCGCTCCGGCGCCGCTTGCACCACAGGAGGGAGATCCTCCGGACTGATGATGGGATGCGGCGTGAGGGCCACGGCTTGTTCGATGGCGTGTTCCAGTTCCCGGACATTGCCCGGCCATGAATAGCGTGTGAGCGCGCTCATAGCCTCAGCTGAAATACCCGTGATCCGTTTCCGTTTGGAGCCGCCATACACACGCACAAAATATTGCGCGAGAAGAGGAATGTCTTCCATGCGCTCACGCAGTGGGGGAATGCGAAGCGTCACGACATTGAGGCGATAGTAAAGATCTTCACGGAAACTTCCAGCCTGAACGAGCGAACTCAGATTTCTTTTCGATGCGGCAATGATACGCACATCGACCGCCATGGTTGTGGTGCCTCCAACACGCCGGAACTCTCGTTCCTGAATCACACGAAGCAGCTTGCCTTGCAGGGCTGGAGAGAGATCAGCTACTTCGTCCAGAAAGCACGTGCCGAGATGCGCCTTCTCCAGCAGACCTTTTTTCACGCCGACGGCGCCGGTAAACGCACCGCGTTCGTGCCCAAACAACTCGGACTCAAGCAAGGTTTCCGTCAAGGCCCCCCCATCGATCGTCACAAACGGTGCCGCATGACGTGCACTGTTGGCATGAATGGCTCGTGCGATAAGTTCTTTTCCGGTTCCGCTTTCCCCTTCCAGAAGCACGGTGCTCTCAGTTTGTGCCACTCGAGCGATGGATTTATAGACGGATACGACAGCCGGACTGCTCCCCACCAATGTCTCCGACCGAATGGGATTGCGGAACTGTTCCTCCGGTTGCCCCTTTTCGCGCGACAGCTGTGAGAGCTGCAGCGCTCGACGAACAATGAGCCTGACGTCATTCAGGACAAATGGTTTACTGATATAGTCGAACGCCCCGGCTCGAATTCCATCCACGGCCGTCTTGAGGCTGCCGCATGCCGTCATAAGGATGATGGGCATTTCGTACCCACGCGAACGTAACTCCCCGAGCAAAGAGAGACCATCAAGTTCGGGCATGTTGAGATCTGACATCACCAGATCCGGAATCTGCCTTGTGACCCGGCCTAAGGCGGCCCGCCCGGTGTCAGCCGTATCAATTGTATAACCTTCCTTCGAGAGGACTCCGCGAAGCTGAGCTTGAGTATCGGCATCGTCATCGACGATCAAAATATTAGGATTGCGCATGTCGTCAACCTCCCTATGAACGTCAGTACGTGAGGGAAAACAGTACGTGCATGTTTCATCGCTGATCACCAGACCGCTTTGTCCCGCCAAGGACAAGGTGTCCATTTCGATCCCGCGCGAGCATGCATGATTCCGCCCCGTAAATTATTGCGTTTACAATGAGTTTCCTCGAATATTACTTCCTGGCAACATTTTTGCTGAACCGACAGGAGGATACCTTGCCATGCCCTGTTGCGTTCACTATATCGTGACCTTGCCATACCCTATCAACAGTCTGATTAAGGTGCTCG
Organism: uncultured Nitrospira sp.; assembly: GCA_902500755.1. GTDB lineage: Bacteria > Nitrospirota > Nitrospiria > Nitrospirales > Nitrospiraceae > Nitrospira_D. Next base: position 66,552 of record CABVRV010000005.1, on the reverse strand, counting down.
TTCAAACCAACTGGTAAAAGCCCTAGAAAACTTGGCGGGGGAATGAATGACACCTCCCGGACCAGTCTGAGTCGCCATCCATTCTTCTTAGCCGCAAGCATGACCACCTCCTAGGGTTGTATCCCCGTCTTTCTCGGGAAGTCACCAGTGATATTCACTGCACCGCCTGAGGCATGCTGTTATCCAGGTGACTCCATAGACAAAAATGGTCAAAGAGGGTCGTTGTTGTGCGACGACATATACCGACAGCATTTTTTGTGCTGCTTGCGTTTTCAGCCTGCCAACCTCTGCCTACCTCCACACGTAACGGTGATGTCAGAGATGTACTCATTAGTGACAGACCGGGTACTGTCGTCGTCGAAGTTCACGTGGGAGAAGAAATCCGCTGGACAAACAAGCAGGAGGGACCTGTTCGTATCGTTTTTATGGATCGAATCTCAGATCAGATATCATGCCGTCGTAATTTCTGCGGGTATTTTACCGGCGGTGCGGAAGCGTTTCTCAAACCGAATCAGAGTGCCAGCTTGTGTTTCCGCGATTCCGGGACCGTACGATACAGCGTCATGATGCAGTCGGCCTTATCGAAGGAACACGTCTCGCGACAGGGGTTGCTTCAAATCGAGGGACCTCCCAGATATCCAGCTCTGCTTCAAGAATCTACGAATCCATGGGGCATTCCGTGAAGCCCAACTTTTCAAGGTCCCGCCAAGTTCTAATCGAAAGTCATAATGAAGCCGCCTCGCGGCATGTTTCTGAACGACATAATGCAACGAAGGGCCTATCGGCGTGTCGCGCCTTCTTCGGGGTTCGGTCGTGCGAAAAAAGTTCCGCTTCTTCCGGTATCGCTGCAAACTCCCAGACCCTTTCATGACGGGACCTCACGACACATGCGTTCGTCTTTCGACCAATGCCGCCTCGCCAAGCTTTCAGGACCGCGAAACTGATCTGGCTTGCGTCACCTGTCGGCGCTTGTCATCTAACGTCTGCAACGCGCTATCATACGCATCCACGAATTTCTGCACTCCTTCATGTTCCAGCTGCCAGGTGACACAGTTGAAGCTGATGCCCGTCTTCTCCAACTCCTGCATCACGAGCTCTGCGTCCTCTACGTCGGTCTCCACGGCGTCAACTTTCACCCGACCATGGTCGGCAAAGGCTCGCAGCGTGGCCTCAGGCATCGTATTGACCGTGTCCCGTCCCACCAAGGACTCCACATACACAACATCCCGATAGGCCGGATTCTTCGTCCCGGTACTGGCCCACAGAGGACGCTGGACACGCGCGCCGGCAGTGGCCAGCCGAGCCCAACGCTCACTGCCGAACACTTGTCGAAAGGTGCGATAAGCCAGCTTGGCGTTGGCGATTGCCGCGCGGCCCTGCAGTCGGGCCGCAAGCGATTGTCCAGCCTGGTCGTCGACCGGAACCCGCCGAAGCAGCAGCTGATCGACCAGGACATCGATACGGCTTACGAAGAAACTTGCCACCGAGGCAACCTTTTGCAACGGCTGATCGTCCGTAAGGCGCCGCTCCAGAGCTGAAAGATAGGCTTCGATGACCGCCTGGTAGCTTGGAATCGAAAACAACAGAGTGATATTGATCGCGATGCCTTCATAGAGCAATTGTTCAATTGCCGGGATACCGGCGTCCGTCGCGGGTATTTTGATGTAAAGATTGGGGCGATTCACATGCTCGACATATCGTCGAGCTTCCGCCATCGTGGCCCTAGTGTCGTGCGCCAAGTGAGGTGATACTTCCAGGCTGACGAACCCGTCGAGACCATCGGTCTCACGATACACGTCATACAGCAGATCACAGGCTTGCTGGACATCAGCGACCAACAACGCCTCAAACACGTGCTTCGTAGAGCACCCGTCATGAACCATGGACGCTATATGCCGATCATAATCCTGACTCGTCAGGGCATCGCGGAAGGTCGTGGGATTAGCCGTGATTCCTCTCAATCCACGTTCTCGAATCCAATGGGCCAGCTCTCCACTGGTGATCATGTGTCGAGTAAGATTGTCCAGCCAGTAGCTCTGACCCGATGCCAAAAGTTGCTGCAGCAGATCGCCTGAAGGGTTCATCATGTACCCTGCTCAGTCTAAATGTTGAATAGAGATGTGCCCGATACTATCCATCTTCCCCCGGTAGCTTCTCGCTCGGCACTGTGCCGCCAGGCACGGTGCCTCCCGGCACCGTCCCATCCGGTAAGGTTCCACCGGGGACCGTGCCCCCTGGGAGCGTGCCTCCCGGCAGCGTCCCCCCAGATACAGTTCCCCCCGGCACCGTCCCACCCGGTAACGTTCCGCCGCTCGGCGTATTGTCCAGTCCGGATTGTCGCGTGTTTTCACCCGTCCTTTCAGAACGGTCTCCTTCATCACGTGTGCTGCCGGTTATAGCGGGCGGGTCCGTAGGTCCTGCCGCAACCCACTGCATAGGCATGAGCATCGTGGATAATCCTAAAACGACAAGAGGAATCAAGGTTGATAGTTCGCGCACCATCTCAAGATTCATGTTATTCCTGGGCTCGTAGCCCCGTGATCACCTGGTCAACGACTTAACGGTTCGTGGACGATTTGGCCAACCTGTACTGTCCCACCATGGCGCCCTGTAAAGCAGTCAACATGTCGCTTGGTGATGTTTCCCCGTCCTGGATCAGGCTGAGATATCGCGCTTGCGCCAAAGAAAAAAACTCCGATTGCCGTTCAGACGGGATCCCCATCAAGGTCGCCAACGAAGCCAGATGTTCACCATGCCCCTGAGCCATCTCTTGTGAAAGATTCTCAAAGTTGAGGCTGGCAAACATGGTCGCCTGTTTCTCTTTCACGATCATGCCGTTATTCGTGCAACCGGATATCCCGGTGCTGATCGCGAACGGTTGAGAAGGGACATTCAAGGTAGATCCGAGATGCTGAAGCAGAATGGATTTGGGTTCTTTCTCAAATACCATCTTCCCAAGCCCGCAGCCGGGCCCGTCCCCCCATGCAGCGAGGCTGGTTCCTCCAAACGCAAGAACGATGACTGATGTAAGGGCAAGACTCACGGATGTGATCTTCATAAATTCCTCCTGGTTAAGAGCCATTGTGGTTACGCGGCGTCACGGCTGATCCTCACGTGCCGGCTGGGGCAACGTCCTTATCCGGCGGGGCGGCATCTGTCTTGGCGAGTACGAACATTTGCTGTCGTTCTCCGGCTTTGAAGTCCGTGGGTGTCTGTCCGTTCGGCAAGGCATACACCAGTTCGATCTTGTCTTGTTCAGCTCGGATCAAGCCTTTCGCCACCTGACCGACCTCCGGAGCCTTCGTGCTGATCATCGTGATCTGCCACGGAGTGCGTTTTGTCTCGATCGTATAGGTTGCCGCAAACATTTCTTTTCGCTCGTTGTCATAGGCTATGATCGTCGTGTCACTGATGATGATGGCCGCATTATTCAACTCATTCTGGTCGATCGACGCCCCGTTCCGCTCTCCGCCGACGATCCGATATTCTCCGGTCAGATCGGCTTTCGGTTGATCTGCAGAACGACCGGTACAGGCCGTCAGGAAGGCCAAACACATTGCGACAACTAACCAAGACGTCTGTTTTGAGTGGGTCATCTGGCTCCTCCTTTTCGTGGGTGTAAGTTATTGTCGATTCTGGTCCAAGCTGCTCATTCTGCCCATCACGCACTCCAGCATGACCCGCGTGTAGAGAAGCGGAGGCCGTGGGTCCTTGCGAACACCGTCGCCCTACAGCGCGCGCAAGAAGGCCAGCAGCGCGTCTTTCTCTTCTTGCGTCAGCTTCAATCCACCGACCAAATTGAAAAATTCTACCGTGTCTTCCAGTGTCAAAAGGCGGCCGTCATGTAAATACGGCGGTGAATCCTTGATGCCCCGGAGTGTAAACGTCTTGATCGGGCCGTCTCCCGGCTCGTCCTTGAGAAAGCGATCCAGGTGCAGATCATGCATCTGGTGGTCGAGATAGAACGGCGGAACATGGCACCCCGCGCACTGCCCTTTGCCGAAGAACACTTTTTCTCCCCGCATTTCCATCTCTGTGGCCTTCTTCGGGTCGAGCCGGCCGGTCATGGGATCGAGCTTCGGCGCCGGTGGAAAATCGAACATATTCTGCATCTGCGCCATATGGCTTACTTGGATGCGGTCTAAGATATTCATTCCTTTTTTAATGGCATGAATCTGATCGCCGTTGAAGTAGGCCGTGCGCTGCTCAAACTCCGTGAAGTCTTCGATCGAACGCAAACTGCGTTTGGATGAGTGGATCTGTTGATTAAACACTCCCCGTAAGCTGGTCGTATCAAGCCGCATGCGTCGCTCTTCTGGCCGCGTATCGGGGTTCAAATGGAACTGTCCTGTCGTATGGCCGTTCACATGGCAGTCGAAGCAGGTGACGCCCAAGCTTGGACGAAGGCTCTTGCGGTCATCGGTCGGGTTGAACTCTTCCTGCGGAAACGGCGTCAATAACAGTCTCAGTCCATCAAGCTGGACTGGCGTGAGAAGATCCTTGAACAGCCGATAATAGTTGTTGATGGACACCACTTCCCCTCGCGACACATCGCCCAATTCCGGGCGGTTGCTGAGAAAGATCGCCGGAGGAAATTCAGGTAAAAACGCATCAGGTAAATCGAAGTCCACATCGACACGTGCCAACCTGGGGAACATGTCGATCTGCATTTGAGGAAACACTTGTCCCCCCGGGGATTGCAGTGGATGCGGGAGAGAAGGGTATGGAAAGAGTCCTTGTTTCTTAATCTCGTCGGGACTGAGCCCAGCGAGTCGTTCCCATGTCATACCGTCGGACAACCGTGCTGTCGGGCCTACCGGCAGCGGTTTCCCCCGCGACATCTTGACTTGAGGATGGGGTTTGGGATCGAGGTGATACCGGCGCTCAAGTAGCTTGCGTTGCGTCTCCATGACCTTCGGCTTAGCGGCGATATCTTTCTTCATCATCTCTTCAGGCTCTTGCATAGGCTTCTCCGATCCCAAAGGATCGCGGTAGAAGTCGAAACCTAGGATCTTGCCGTCCCTGGGCTGATCCAGAAAAGCAGGCGAAGAAGGCTTTGCCTTCTGAGCCTCGAAGATACCGGATCGGTCATGGTCCGTCTTACGCTGTTCCGGGCGTTCGATCGGCACGCTGCGCGGCTCTTGCGCCTGGGTTACTGCGTCGTGAGGTGGCCGTGAGGTCTTCTGGTCCTGAGGCTCGGCTGCTGTGACAAGTCTTGGTTTTTCAAAAGAAAGGGCGCACGACACGATCGAAAAAGTTATTGCTCCTGTCATGAACAGCCAGACCGAACAATTGGTTGGTTTCATAGGTATTCCTCTTGTAATTTGTGATCAGGTCAGCCGACTCATCTTTTTTTGTATCGTTGTTCAAGGCTAAGAGCGACTAGCAAAAGCCCTAGAAAACTGGAGGGACACAAGGAGAAGCCAAGGGATACTTGAACTGGTACGACGAAGATCCGAGCAGCAGCCCCGCCTGTCTCAGGCTTATCGGAGCAGCGGAGCAGCGAGTGCGGTAGTGACCCTCATGAATAATAAACGGACTACAGGACCGTGGCCATCCATCCGTCGATCGGGATCGTGAGAAGCGGACAGCAGGACTCTCGCAACACTCGCTCGCTGTGACTCCCGCGCAAGGCATCCAGCAACCCGTTGCGCCCGTCCGTCGTCATCACGATCAGATCCGCATCGATCTCCCTCACGACCTGATTGATGGTCTCGATCACCTCACCACTCCTGGTCATTCGCTCCCAACGCCACCCGGCCACCTCCGGACAAGCCACCTGGGGCATGGCCTCTTCTTCTCCAACGTGCAGAAGGGTGAAGATGCCGGGATCACCATGGAGTCCGGTCACGAGCCTGGCGACGGCGTGAACGGCCGGCTGCGCCGAGGGAACCTCCGTGACGGGGATGAGGATGTTCTTCAGAGAAATTGACCCGTCATCGAGAGATACGAAACCCTTGATGCCTTTGGGAATAAAGAGCGTCATCTCCCGCGACGTGCGCGCGACGGTGGTCGCCACTGATTCTTTCAGCCACTGGATTCCGCCCTTGTCCTGATCGGTCGCCAGGACGATGATATCTGCGCCGTGCTCTTCTAAATAGGTCGTGATGGATTGGACCGGGTCGTTGTGAACCATCTGCACCTTGTGGACATTGATCCCAAGTTTCGACACATCGGTTCGCTCGCTGTTCCTTGGGAGCAGGCCCCAACGCTCCAAGGTGTCACGGACTCCGGGAAAGTCGGTCCACGAGCCATCCCCACCACTCGAGACGTGAAGGATGGTCAGCGTGGCCTTGGCGGTCAGCGCAACGACCAGCGCGTGGGCAAACGCTGATCCACTGGCTTCAGAAAAATCGGATGGATGAAACACACGCTGGATAAGGGGAACGTCGGACGGATTGTTTGGAACCATGGGCTTACTCCGAGAAAGACCATTCGACATGATTCATAAGCGCGGCTACCACAATTGCGGGTCAGCCGTTATGGATTCGTCTGCAGCGAGTATTTCACTCGCTGCGCTTTTTCCCGATGGCCTTCTAGGATTGGCAAGACAAGGATGATCCACTGCTTGATGTCTTCGTCTTGAACAATCCCCATACTGCGTCGGAACTCCTCTACGGTGGTCTCGTGATCCCGAATACTGTAATCCATATACTCGCGGTCGAAGGCATGACCGGATAGGTGGGACAGCTCTTCCAGCTTTTGCTGATGTTCATGTTTCTTGCCGGGAGATAGTTTTACACCTTGCTTTAAAGCGAGAAGCTCGACCTGCTGACTGGCCTTCTTGTGATCCTCCACCATGTGCTGCCCGAATTCCTTCACCTGCGTATTGATCGCACGTTGAGCGGCGAGCTGGCCCAGGGATATTTCCACCTGCACTTCCTCCGCAGCTTTATTGAGAACTGATTGGTTTTCGGATTGGATTTGGAGTGTCGCCCCAAAGGTCCCGGTCATGAAAACGAACGGCACAACAGAAATGGCCAAAAAAGTTAAGTGGAGCATGACTGGCATGAAACTCTCCTTTAATTGCGGCAGCACACAAGTTGTTAAAATGAACTAGTCCTGAAGCGGCTCTATCTGTGTTGCGTGCCCTGATCTGCCGTCGTGTCGGCGAAAGATAGGATCGTCGAATGACCCATCCATGCCATTTGCGACCAGTCGCACAGCTTGTTTCGCGTCGCCTACGACCGCCCCCATACCGAAAAACTCATGCGTGACTCCTTCGAAATTCCGGTACATCACCGGAACGCCGGCTTCAAGAAGACGTTCGGCATAACGTTTGCCCTCCGATCGCAAGGGATCGATTCCCGCCGTAATGATTGTGGCAGACGGCATCCCGCTTAAATTGGGGGCATTCACGAGATCAATCAACGAATTCTTCCCATCCGCCGGATCCTTCAAATATTTCTCGAAGAACCACATCATCATCGGCTTGTCCAGGGGCTTGGCTTGAGCATTTTCCTGATAAGAGGGCGTATTGAAGTCGTAGCCGGCTACGGGATAGATCAGCGCTTGATGCACGGGCAACACTTCGCCCCGCGCCCTCGACATCAGACACACGGCAGCCGCCAAATTCCCTCCGGCGCTTTCACCGGCCACGGCGACCATTGAAGGATCTCCTTCGAAGGTTTCGGCGTTGCGCAGCACCCACTGATAGGCCGCATAAGCGTCCTCATGGGCCGCCGGAAATTTGTGTTCCGGAGCTTTGCGATATTCGACGGCAACCACGATGGAGTCCGCGGATTTGGTCAGCGCCCGTGCGGAAGCGTCATACGCATCGATCGTCCCGATCACCCACCCTCCGCCGTGATAGTACACAATGACGGGAAATGGACTGGTTCCTTGAGGTGTATAGATTCGAATAGGCAATAGCCCCCCTGGACCAGGAATCTTTAGATTCTTAGTCTTTCCGATCCGCACAGGAGCAGTGCTCTGATTGCGTTCCCGCAGCAATGCTGCTATGGCATCGGCGAGTGTAGGTTGCGATCGCGCCTCTTCAGCCGAGAGTGAGACAAGGGGTTTGGGATCGAGTTCTTGAAATTCCGCCAGTACTGCGGCCATATCCTTACCCGCTCGTAACTGAGTCGTGTCCATTGCCTGTTTCACTTCTTTTGTGGCTGGAGCCGCGGCTTTTCGATTTGTGCCGCCGTAAGTTTCTGTCTGTGCCGTTTGGCAACCTGCAAGAGAGAAGAAAACCGCAATCCAAACAACTAACTTCACGACCTTGTGTTGCGTGATCATGTTGCTTCCTTTCACGATCTCATGAATCTGCTCAAAGCGCAGGCCGCACGTACTTACGTTGAGATGGAATCGGACTCGGCATTCACATTCGGCACTGACACCTATGTTCTACTTCTACTTCTACCTTCTCAATACGGAACTAACGACTAGTACATACCCCAGAAGAGCTCTCGCATCGAAAAAGGACTTGTTTCGCTGAGCGTAGAAGTGACGCAATGATCTGATGGGTGAGAAGGAAGGACTGGCTCAACTGATGACTGAACCGTTTGGTAGCATCGGACTATTCTGACACTTTCCAATTGCAAAACGGTTTCAGCTGCTCTTCGTCCCGAAAACGACGGCCGTCTCCATCTGTTCTTTGAATCGCTGTAGATCTTCAGCCAATTGGATCTGGGGGTCTTCTCCAAACCATTTCACGATGGCCGTGCCGAATTTCCCGCCGGGCGGTTCATATTGCAGCGTCACGGTCAGCGATGTTTGGTTTCCATCAGCTATCGGTTTGAACTCCACTGAACCAGCGTTATCCACGTCCGCGCCCTTCAGTGACCTCCATCCGATACGTTGATTCTCCACATCGTTGATAATTTCGGCATCCCATTCCAGTTTGGGACTGCCCGGCAAGGTTTTTACCGTCCAGTGAGATAATCGATCATTGAAAACCTGTACCGAATCGAGATGGTTCATGATGCGAGGCAGATTTTCTAACGACCGCCAATAGCGATACATTTCATAGGGTGGACAATTAATTTCGATGGCTTGTTGAATTCTTGTGGCCCGGCTCGTATGCACTTTTCGACGACCTAACCTATTCGTGTCGCTGGCAAGTCTCGGCTGATTGTGACCAGTCATGTCGATCCCCATGGCTCCGAATGCGGGGCAATAGCCGCTTATCGCTCGATAAAGGAACCCGAATCCCACCATCGTGAACGCGGCACCAGACCAGCTGCGACGAGACAACGCGGCAACAAGAAAGCTCATCCCCACTAGACCCGATAGGACCCGCTGACCATCGCCAATGTTCGTTCGATACTCATCATATTCCGCTCGCTCCTCGCTCCATCCTAAATCCTGAGTATGAGTACGATACTGTTTTCGCCCAGACACATTCGCATTCATCCTCTTCCTCCTCATGTCAAATCAGATCATGGGACTATTCGTTGGAGTCTGGTAGCCAGACGGCATCCGATGGTCTTGATTGCAACCGCTCCCCGGCTGAACAAGGTGTAGAGGCGCTTAACAGGAATAGGAATGGTCCTTTGTACCGTCCATCCACTAGAAGTGAGTTCCGCCGTTGTCGGCAAAGTAAAATCCCACTCATGCGCCTTCGAATCCGAGTTAGGGCTATAAGGAGTAGATCCCTTTGCATTGAACATGCAACTTGTGTGTGCAAGAGACAGGCCTCGCTCCACCTGTGCTATACCCCGTGCTTTTGCTGTGACCTAGGACTGAGAATGGCAGAGTCTTGTGCGCAATCCGTCTCGACGAGGACATGATTTCCCACCAGCGAGTGGCCTTCCGGTAACCCGCATTTGCATCAGGCTTGCGTGATACCCTAGGTACCTTTCCAGTACCGCTACCCAGCAGGCTTCATTATGATTTACATTACGTATTCTTTGTGGAACTTCAGCATTGATAGTTCCGGCTCTTTTAGTCAGAAGCTACCTGCTCTGACATTAAATAATGATGTACCCAAACGGTTTAACGAGACAGCAAGACGCGTACCTTTATGGTCGCGGCTTGGGCCCCACAACACCTTATTGAAAGTTTTACGGTTTTCGCCGGAAGCAGGGAGAGATGGGATAGTCAGGCGGATGGAATCACTCGGGTTGGTTCAAAGACAGACTGGACAAACTGTCTCGGTCGCGGCAACCCGTCTCTTGAAAGGATGCAGGGCATCAGTGACACCCCCATTAACAGGAGTGAGGTTAGTTGCCACTGAACAAGGAATGGCCTAGTTATAAAATACTGCAGCTCTCTGACATAATGAGTGATCAAGCAGATCATGCGTTAAACATCAGTATTTTCGTAAAGAATTTCTCTAATTCCCGGTACTCAATGTTAAAGACCGATTCTAAGAATGGGCGTCCTGCCAAGCCATAGAGGTTCGCCCAGGCTCGTGTTGCACAGCTGGAATCCTGAAGCTCAAACACTCTGAACCCCACCGGGAGAAGTATGTGGGCGACTCATGGCGACAAACCTTTCACCTCGATTCACAGGGGACTTTATTGATGCTGAGTGTATAGGCTAGGTAGGCAACCAATTGAGAGGTGGGTCGTGCTTGTCCATGTGATTGCTGACTACGGAGGCGGTGACCTTGCCTTCGCTGAAGTCGTGCAGCGCATTAAGCTTCATCTGCCGGCTGCCGAACCCATGCTTCTACCGGTTCCTCCATTTTGTACCGTAGCAACTGGTTTCTGCATAGCTCAGCTCGGTCTTCATGCGGCACCCCCAGGCACGTTGATCTATCACAACGTGGCCCCACGAGAGGACGATGCGGCGGCCCGATCAGAGAATGCGGGGGAACGTTTAGCCTACGCACAGCTTCCGACGGGAGTCCGGGTGATCGGGGTCAATTCTGGCTATGCCCTTTCCTTTATCAAAGACGTTGCTGAAAAGCTTCACTGGGCGGCCTCCCCGGCAGCCGGCAGCCAGTTCCGTTCACGGGACATCTTTCCGCAAGCCGCGGCGGATATTGCGAGGGGACGACCCTCAGCGTTGGGCGAGGAGATTGATCCACAAGAGCTGCCACCGCCCCCTTCTTCGGTGATCGCGTATGTCGATGGCTATGGCAACATCAAGACCACCATCGCTTATGATGTCAAGAAACTCAGGCCTGGGCAATCGACTCGCATCAAGATCAATGACCGTGAGCTTGAGGCGAAGGTGAGCGATGGCGCCTTTGCTGTTTCCCATGGTCAATTAGCTTTTGCACCAGGCAGCAGCGGATGGCCTCTTGCTGGAGGTGACGAAATCCGGTGGATGGAGATATTCCTACGCGGAGGTAACGCCTGGGACCTGTTTAAAAGACCGCCAGTAGGTGCTGCCGTATCCATTGTTTTCTAGTTCAGGTGGGTACGGGACAATTATGTGGTACAGATGAAATCAGGAATTCATAATTCGGTGCTTTTCGACGCCCTACCAGCCTCGAGCTGTCGAGACTGACAAGATTGAGATGATATGGAGAACCGTGGTGCCACCAGTCCCTATTTAATAATGCATCAACGGATGGAACATGCAATATTTGACGACCTGCTCAGTCTCGTCCGGCAGCCACTGGATTTTTGACTGTGGCGTCTTTTCCTTGTTGTTGATCAGCGACCACGGCATTGCGGGAAGGGACAATGCGCACCCCGACTCTATTCGCATAGACTTGCGTAAATTCAGCGCCAAACAGCAGGATCTGCGCCGAGTAATAGACCCAGATCAGTACGATCACCAGGGAGCCAGCGGCCCCATAGGCCGAACCCACATCGCTTTTGCCGAGATACAGTCCGATGGCGAATTTCCCGATGGTAAAGAGTACCGCCGTTAACGCGGCGCCGATCCATACCTGACTCCAAGCCACCTGCGCATCGGGAAGAACCTTGAAGATCATCGCAAATAATCCCGTGATTACCGCGAGCGAAATGAGGAGTTCCACACCATGGAGCACCATCTCAGGAGCTGGAAGCCACCCTCCAAACCAATTCCCGAATGCCGCCAAGGCGGCGCTCAGAGCGAGTGAGACGAGGAGTAAGAATCCGGTTCCCAAGAGGGCCGCCACAGATATGAATCGATCACGGATGAGTCCCCACAGGCCTCGCCCCTCTTTGGGCTCCACTCCCCAAATCGAGTTTAACGAGTCTTGGAGTTGTGCAAACACCGCTGAGGCGCCGAACAGTAACGTCCCCGCTGCTACCACAGTCGCGACGATCCCTGTGGAGGGTTCACTCGCCCGTTGAATCATCTCTTTGATGGCGTCCGCGCTTTGCGGGCCCACCAACCTGCCGATCTGCTCGAGGAGGTAGCCTTGCACGACCTCAGGGTCGAATATTAATCCGACGATCGCAATGATCACGACGAGCAGCGGCACCAACGAGAGGACAGTATAATACGCCAGTGCCGCTCCATGACGCGGGACCTTATCATGGCTCCACGCCGTAACGGTGTCTTTGAGAATTGTCCAGACCTG
>CABVRV010000005.1:51013-54040 GCA_902500755.1 uncultured Nitrospira sp. | reverse complement strand
AGGCGACATGTATGGCCCGTGAACCTCTGAAGAAATATAACGAGAAGCGAGACTTTGGCATCACCGCAGAACCACGGGGCAAAGCGGCAAGGCGCTCTACTCACAACCTCCGCTTTGTGATTCAACTCCATGAAGCGACGCGCACCCACTACGACTTGCGTTTGGAATGGCATGGCGTCATGAAAAGCTGGGCAGTCACCAAAGGCCCCAGCTACGACCCCGCCGATAAACGCCTCGCGGTTCGAACAGAGGACCACCCCATGGACTACAATGATTTCGAAGGCGTCATACCCGACAAGCAGTATGGTGCCGGACCCGTCATGATCTGGGATGAGGGCGTCTGGACGCCGGACGATGACCCCGACACAATGGAGAAGAAGGGGCGCATCACCTTCACCATCGACGGCTCTCGGATGAGGGGTCAGTGGCATCTTGTCAGGATGCGTACGCCTGACAAGCGGGAGAACTGGTTACTGATTAAAAGTAAAGATGACTTCGCCTTGACCAAAGCCAAGAATGAGGGATTTTTAAAGCGCGAGAATACCAGCGTGGTGACAGGCAGAACGATGGCCGACATCCTTAACGCGGGAGTGGGTAACACCACAACACGCAAGCAGCCCAGCAAGCCTGTGTCTGTTCATCAGAATCGGAAACCATTAAAGACCAGTGCGCAAAAGTCCAGCACGTCCTTACCAAGTCTCATGAAACAGTATCCTCATCCGGAACTTGCCACACTCGTGGATAAGCAGCCCAATGGCGAGGTCTGGGTCCACGAGATCAAATATGATGGCTATCGGCTCATGGCATTCGTGGACAAGGGTTCAGTGATCCTGCGGACCAGGGGCGGGAAAGATTGGACGCACAAATTTACACCCCTTGCGAAGGCTATCACCAAGTTAAACGCCGAGAGCGCGGTGTTCGATTTGGAGGCGTGTGTTCTCAATGGACGTGGCCAGTCAGATTTCGGTGCATTGCAGGCTGCCCTTTCGGACAACGATCCAGAGAGCATCCAGGGTTATGTGTTTGATCTTCTGCATCTGAATGGTGAAGACCTCACCAAGAAAGCATTAATCGACCGGAAAGCTCAGCTTGTAGCCATTCTCGAGAAGGCAAACGCGCCTCTGCATTTCAGCGAACATTTAGAAAGCTCTCCGGACTTACTCGCAAAAGCCTGTGAGATTGGTGCGGAAGGTTTGGTATCGAAGAAAAAGGACAGTCTCTATTACGGACGCCGTACCAATGATTGGGTCAAAAGTAAATGCGGACTGGAACAGGAATTTGTGATTGGCGGCTTCATGCCGGCTAAAGATCAGGCCAAGGCGATCGGCGCATTGTTACTGGGCTATTACAAGAACGAGCAATTCACCTATGCGGGGAAAGTTGGAACCGGGTTTTCGCACAAACTCGCGAAAGAGATCTATCAAAGATTGATGCCGCTTCAAATCATGAACTCGCCATTTCAAGAGAAGGTGGGCCGAGGCCTACGGGAGTATATTTTCGTGAAGCCTGCCATCCTGTGCGAAATCTCTTTTATGGAGTGGACCCCTGATGGACATATCCGCCACGCATCCTTTAAAGGCTTGCGGGAGGATAAGAATCCGATAGCGGTGGTGGAAGAAATTCCGACAGCCATAGACCAAGTGACGAAGGATATGAGGCCGCGATCTAAAAGCAAAGCAGGGGTATCGTATAGGGGCGTGACAATCACACACCCTGAGAGGATCGTGTATCCGGATACCACAATCACAAAAGGCGACGTGGCGGAATACTATGATCGGGTCGCGCCTCTCATGTTGCCCTTCGTGCGCTCGCGCTTGATCAGTTTACTGCGATGCACGGAAGGTCTAGGCGGCGAGTGTTTTTTCCAGCGCAACCCCCTGAAAGGCATGGGCGATGAGGTGTATGCCAAATCCCTCTCTCATAAAGGCAAGAAACATGACTATATTTACGTACAAAATGAAGTCGGACTGTTGCAGCTTGTTCAAATGGGAACGATGGAATTTCATGCCTGGCAAAGCGCACTCTCACACCAAGGCAAGCCCGATCAGGTCATTTTCGATCTTGACCCCGATGCTGGCGTACCGTTTGAAGCGGTCAAGCTTGCGGCTCTCGATATTCGGGATCGCCTTCAACAACTGAGTCTCGTATCCTTTCCCAGGCTCTCAGGCGGTAAAGGCGTCCACGTCATTGCACCGATTAAGCCCGAGCATGGCTGGGAGGAAATCAAAGAGTTCGCTCGTGGCTTTGCCGAAACACTGGCACGAGAGATACCCGCGGCGTATGTGGCCACTATGAGCAAGAAAAGGCGAACGGGGAAAATCTTCGTCGATTTTTTCAGGAATGATTTTGCATCCACCGCGATTGTGCCGTTTTCACTACGAGCGCGAGACGGAGCTCCTATCGCGTGGCCCATCACCTGGACAGAGTTAAAGAAATATAAAACGGCGAGCGCAATCCAACTCAACAACCTTGACGCTCAAGTGATTCAAAGAGCTCAAAAAGTCTCGGCGCAATTCATGAGCATTTCTCAAACATTGCAGCTTTAGTTGGCATGAAACTGATGCAGCCCGTCCTTCTCCCTCAACGATAACCAGGGAAACCGCTAACCGAAGAAAAAGTTCTGGGCAGTGATGCTCAAATTTGCCCATGAATTCAAGGTGTATCAACGACTCATCGAAGAACACCGCTATCTGAATTCGGAGCTGGCTCAAGCGCGGGAGTAGTTTGGCAGATGGTTTGTCTCATTGGTAGATGGGACGGGGGCAGCTGAAAACAGAATCCGGAATCCTTGCTTGCACCAACGCAATTATCATTTCGGGTATATCATCGATAAATGCCTCGGCCTTCGGTCAGACCGCTGGATCGTTAAATACCCGGCCAAACTGGGGCTCGTTCTGAGTGGGATCTTCGCAACACCTCCCGTTGGGAGCGACGACGATGACGCTTTGTTGGGATAGCATTGTGAGAGGAACTGCCATTGCGCTCCATGAGCGTTGAGGATTTCATGCACCCGCCCTCTCGCGACCG
>CABVRV010000005.1:46700-50913 GCA_902500755.1 uncultured Nitrospira sp. | reverse complement strand
AGCAGCAGCAGCAGCAGCAGCAGCAGCAGCAGCAGCAGCAGCAGCAGCAGCAGCAGCAAGATCGAAGCCGCGCCCCTCATCACGCACCTGAATCTGGACCTTGTCCTCTCTCTCGATCATCTTGACGGTCGCGGCCCCGGTTCCGGCATGTTTCGCCGCGTTGATCAAGAGTTCTCGCACAGATTGAAAGAGCAAGATGCGTTGATCCTCCGGAAGTTTGAGTCCCTCGCCTTCAGGCACGATCACTGTCACACACTGTCCATGTTTCTGTTCTATGTACTCCGCGAGCCATTTCAGTCCGGCGGCCATCCCATGGTCTCGGAGCACGGGAGGACTCAGTTCCGCGACCAGCGTGCGGCTATACGACAACGCATCGGATAACACCGTGTCCACGTTCTTCAGGGCTTCCGCTGCGACTGGGATATCCTCCACGTGGCGTTTGCTCTGCCCGATCGTCAATTTGCCGAACACCAACATCTGCTGCAGATGGTCATGCAGCTCCGTAGCCAGACGTTTGCGCTCCCGTTGCTCGGCGAGGTTCAGCTCCGACGCCATGGCGCGTAGACGCTCTTGCGACTGTTGGAGTTCAGCGGTCTTTTCGTTCACCGCCTGTTCCAGCTCAACGTTCCAGCTTTTCAAGCGCTCTTGAGCCTCCTGCATGTCTTGAATGTCCGGACTGCTCCCCACATGGCCCAGGAATTGTCCTTCCCCTGAAAAGCGTGGCGCGCCGTATGAAGCGATCCAACGCCATACGCCATCGACGCGCTTGATTCGGCATCGGGCATAGAACGGCTTCCGATCCCGCACACATCGGACAAACTCGCCGACATACTGTTCTCGGTCCTCGGGATGCACGACCATCTGCCAGCGACGTTCACGTACCTCCTCGTCGGTCACTCCGCAGAAATCACGATAGGCCTGATTGATGAATTCGATTCCTCCCGTCGCATCGGTCACCCAGATAATAACGGGCGACACATCCGCCATAATGCGGAATCGTGCTTCGCTCTCGCGTATTCGTTCTCGGGCTTGTACCTGCGCCGAAATATCCCGAAAGTAGCACACGAGGCCATAGCACCCGTCCGGCAGAGTGATACGGTCCAGTCGCCATTCATAATACTCCGTCACCCCGCGGTCGATCCGAAATTCGGCCCGCTCCGGCGTCAGGTAGGACTCGCCCGTTTCGAGCGTGTGTCGGAAGATGTCCACGATCTCGTCGGCATAGCGTTTCTCCCAGAGGAGATGAATCACTTCGTCGAAGTTCCGGCCGATGAGATCCGGAATGTCGCCGAACACCGGCCGGGCAATCGGGTTGACCTGGGCGATGCGGAAATCGGCATCCACAAGGTAGACACCCAACGGCGCTTGATTGAGGAGCGTTTCGAATTGCTCAGCCTGGTTGCGGATTTCCTGTTCCGATCTCTTACGCTCGGTGATGTCGTGAAAGAACGTCGCCACCCCGCCGTCGTGCGTCGGATAGTGCCGCACGGAGAACCACCGTTGCCATGGCGCATAGAATGTCTCTACCTCGGTGGAGATGCGTTCGACCATGGTGCGGCGCAACGCGAGCGCGCCTGGATTATCCACCGCATCGGGAAAGGCTTCATCGAACACATGCTTACCGATGAGCGTCGCAGCGTCAATGCCTTGTTCGGCGAACGTCCGCTTGGCGGCGATGTTGAATTCGGTGAAGCGCCAGCCTGCATCGATCACCTGAAAACCATCTGTGATGCTGCTCAGGATGTGGGTCACCTTCTCTGCGGTTTCTCTTCGAAGACGGGCCATATCAAGATGCGCTTGCACTCGCGCGAGCAACTCGCGAGCACTGAACGGCTTGATGAGATAGTCATCGGCGCCGTGTTCCAACCCTTCGATTCGCGATTCTTCGCCGGCTCGCGCTGACAGCAGAATGACCGGGATCGTTTGGGTCATAGGATCGCCGCGCAATTCGCGTACAAGTCCCAACCCGTCCAACCTGGGCATCATCACGTCGCTCAGAATGAGATCGGGGCGACGTTGACGGACCACCGATAACGCCGCTTCACCGTCTGCCGCCAGCTCTATGCGATAGCGCTCCCGCAGCAGTCGCGCGATATACTGACGCATATCGGCATTGTCATCCACGACAAGAATCGAAGGACGATCCGTCGTGTCATCATCGTGTCCAGAGGGACAGGAAACGGGCAGATTCTCATGCCCCGGAATCACTTCTTGCGATTCCGTACTCTGTTCCACATCCGGCAGCCAGCGCAGCGCTTCCTCCACGAACGGCGCAGCACCCATTGCGGTGGATGTCTGACTATGCCGGCTTCCAACTTGTCTCTCGGGCAAGTGGTTCTTGCCGAGCGGCACCGTCACAATGAAGGTCGTGCCCTCGCCCATCGCGCTGGTGGCTCTCACCGACCCCCCGTGGAGCCTGGCCAGTTCCTGCACTAGGGCTAGCCCGATGCCACTCCCCTCATGCGTGCGGCTCCGCATATTGGCGACGCGATAGAAGCGTTCGAACAGGCGTGGCATGGCTTCGGCCGGAATACCGACACCGGTATCGCGCACGATCAAATCCGCAACACCCTCACGCTGGCGAACGGCGACGCCGATGGTGCCTTCAAATGTAAACTTAAACGCATTGGAAAGGAGATTGAGGACGATCTTCTCCCACATGTCGCGATCGACGTACGCTGGTTGATCGAGCGGCGGACAATCGACGTCCAGAATCAACCCCGCCCGCTCGGTCGCCGAGCGAAACGAACTCGTCAGTTCGGCCGTAAAGGTGGACAGGTCGGTCGCTTCATAGCACGCCTGCACCCGTCCGGCTTCAATGCGGGAAAAATCGAGCAAGCTGTTGACAAGACGCAACAGGCGCAGCCCGTTGCGGTTCACGACTTCCAATTGACCTTTGGCGGAGGGGGAGAGATCGGTATGACTCTTTGAGAGCAGTTCTTCCACCGGTCCCAGCATCAACGTGAGCGGCGTGCGGAATTCATGACTCACGTTGGAGAAGAAGGCGGTTTTCGCCCGGTCCAACTCGGCCAGCGCCTCGGCGCGCATCCGCTCTTCTTCGTAGGCGCGGGCGTTCGAAAGCGCATCCGCCGTCCCGCGCGCCAACAGTTCGAAAAACGATCTGTAGTTCTCATCAAACGGCAACCGTGGACTGGCCCCGACGACGAGAAATCCGCGGGCTACCGCGTGCCCGGCCTTCGCCAGCGGCACCACCGCGGCCGTCGCCGTCGCCTCAGGCCACCGGCCCCCGGGCAAGCCGAGTTTAGGATCGATGTTCTGCAAGACTTGCATGCCTTCGTCCATGGCTTGCCGCAAAGGCCATATGTCGGTATCGCCCGCGTCGCCATGGCCGATCAGCGATATTTCGGGAGGAGCCCATCGAACGTCATGAAGGTTCCGGCTGCCCGGCGCGAGCCGCGCGGTGGCGCCGTCCAAGGAATTCAGATAGATCAGGGCGAACGACACATCAGTGTTATGCTCGGCGAGCGTGCGAGCGGCAATATCGGCCGCTGCCTCTTCCGTACGTGCGTCAGCCGTGGCGGCGGCGAGATGGCGAAGAGCTGCGAGCCTCCGTTCTCCCAGTACTTTTTGCGTGTCCTCGGTGCAGGCGCAGAAAAGGCCGCCGATGCCGCCTTCATCTGCAGGAAGGGGGCTGAACGAAAACGTGAAGTACGTCTCTTCGGCATACCCATTACGATACATGATCATCTGGCGCTGATCGTTCCATGAGGCTTCGCCGCGAAGTAGAACCGCATCCGCTTGGGGACCGAGGTGTTCCTCCCAGACTTCTTTCCAGACGTCGCGCGCGGAAGCGCCGAGCGCCCACTCATCCCGCTTCCCCAACACCGGAATATAAGGCGTATTGTAGAGGTTGACGAGCTCACGACCCCAGCCCATCCAAATCGGATATCGTGAGTTCAGAGCGATTTTCAACGCTGTCTTGAGGCTTTGCGGCCAGGTTTCCAAGGGACCCAGCGCGGTGCGCGACCAGTCGAACGCGAGAATACGCTGTTCCATCTCGCCCCCGCCACTCAAAAAATCCAAAGCATGCGCGTCCGATCGTTGATTCGCGGGATTGGTTAGCATTGTCTCTTCTCCCTGGCCTCGTCTGGGATTACCTTATCTATTTCAGACGTCGCCCAGATTCGGGTGAAGGTATTGGATTGTACCGGAGGCTCCGCCGGCTAGCTGCTCTGCTCATTGCTACCCGGCC
>CABVRV010000005.1:0-46600 GCA_902500755.1 uncultured Nitrospira sp. | reverse complement strand
TGGACGAAATCGCGCAAACCGGCAAGCGCATTCACGCCAACTTCTGCATGGTCCGTAACGTCAGAAGCGGACGGCATAAGCCGAGCTCAGGCTGGTAGTCCGGGGAGCCAGGGTTCTTCCCAGTTCATCGCAGCCATGCCACCATTCAGACTGTGACTCACGTGAATAAAGGTCACGTCCATGCCAAAATGGTTACACTGGATCAGTATTCCGATTGGACTTCTCTTGGTCATCGCTTTTGCGCTGTCGTTTATCGACGAGCCGCTGCGGACCTATGCCGAGCGCGAGATCAACCACCGCTTGCCGGCCTATACCGTTCACATCGGGACGCTTGATCTGCATCCGCTGAGTCTCTCCTTGGATCTCGCAGACGTTGTCGTCCGACAAAACGATCACCCCGATCCGCCGATCGCCGCCGTTTCGAAGATGCGTGGCAGCCTCCAGTGGACGGCCCTCTTATCCGGCCGTTTCGTCACCGATCAGTCGATCGAACATCCGGTGATTCACTTCACCCGTCCGCAAGCGGTGAAGGAAGTAGAGGCGTCGCCTGAACAGGAGCAGAGCTGGCAGGAACTGCTCTTTGCCATGCATGAGGTGCAGCTCAATGAAGTCCGCATCACGAATGGCGACGTGACCTATCGTGACAATACGTCCTCGAATCCCCTTCAGATTAGAGAACTCACTGTTCACGCCGGGAACATCCGCAATGTGCGCTCGGCGCCCTCTCACTATCCCTCGGACGTGCGTATCGACGCCGTCGTCTTCGAAAAGGGGCGCTTCCATCTAGACGGCCATGCTGATTTTTTTGCCGAACCCTCCCTGGCGGTCAATGCGGATGTCACCCTGACCGATATGACACTCGCGGATTTATTACCGCTCACGACCCAACGTCAAGTGCATCTGTCCCAGGGAGTACTCTCCGCAGAAGGTCATGTGGAATATGCCCCAACGGTGCAACAGGTGCGATTGAACACGTTGACCGTACGCGACGTGAGGGGGGATTTTGTGCATGCCGTCAAGACGCAACAGAAAGAACAACACACGGCTACAAAGGTGGCTCGGGCGGCGGACAAAGCTTCGAACCATCCCACGCTGCTGTTGCGGATCGATCGAGGAAAGATCGACAAGAGCGAGTTTGGGCTGGTCAATAAGTCGAGCGATCCTCCCTACCGGGTGTTCATGACAGAGACGGATATCGAACTCGAGAACTGGAGCAACCAGCTATCAGAATGGACCGCCATGGTCAGACTCAAGGGCCTGTTGATGGGATCCGGTGAGACGCACATCTCGGGAGCCTTCCGACCAGAGACGGAATCTCCAGACTTTGACTTGAGCGTGAAAATACTCAGGACCCCAGTCAACTCCCTGAATCAGTTGCTTCGGGCATATGGCGGGATAGATGTCGCCTCGGGAGTTTTCTCCGTGTATAGCGAGATGACGGTCAAGAACGGGAAGGTGAAGGGCTATCTCAAACCTCTCTTCAAGGATGTCAAAGCGTACGATCCCGCGCAAGATGAGGACAAAGGCCTCTTACAAAAGATCTATGAACACACGATTAATATGGCCGCTGAGCTCCTCAAGAATACCCCGAGGGAGGAAGTAGCGACGAAAGCCGATGTGTCCGGACCAGTCGAAAACCCGCAGGCGAGTACTTGGGAACTGGTCGTAACCCTCTTTAAGAACGCCTTTTTCGAGGCGGTGCTGCCAGGGCTGGAGGGTCAACTCAAGAAAGGTTCGTGATCGCGTGCCGTGTACTTCAATTCCGCTTGGAAATATCGTGGGAGATGGGCATCATCAGATAGGCAATGCCAGACCTGCCCCTTATCGGGCAAAGACAATGGCGACCGCTCATCCGCTCACGGCTCTAATCTGGTGACGACCTTCTCTCCACAGAGGATGCAATTGTAGTTGCCAGTCCGATACCCTCCTTCACTCCACTCCAATTCAAGGTTCAAATGTTCGCACTCGTGAAGGCTGGCCTTTTGTTTCCACTTTACTCGCAGTTCAGCTGCTTGAGTCGTGGTCACTTGTACACCTCAAAACAGGCGTGGCTACAGCCTGCATTCACATTCTGAATCGCGCTCTGCTTCCACAACGTATCCGTTGGCCACGCGCATTAAATTGTGTTCGGCTTCAAATTGTATGGTTTCTATAGACGAACACCGGTTGGTAGGGTACCAGCATAACCCCTAGGAGTCTCACAGGGGGCTCCCAGATAGATTAAAAGTTACCGGCACGATTAAGAGAGCGATTGTCGAACTTATGAGCACAGAGAGAGGGCGATGGAAGACCATTCATCGTCCTAGTGAACTCAGATATCTGTCGCGTTGCGCTACGGGCTCGTCACGCCGTCGAGTGAAAAGAAGGATGAGAATGGTGACGACCGCACCGCCAAAGGCAGCCGTCATATCTTTCTGTGCGTCCCATTCGTCGCCTTGCGTGCCGAGATAGGCGGTGCCTAACTCTGGATTGACGACCGTGGCAACCAGGGCTTCAACGATCTCAAAAAAACCACTCTGCGCCAACAGGCCGCTGACTGGTAGATAATAGGACCAAAATCCGCTGATGCCGACCAATCGCACCAGCAGCTCACGAAGAGGGGAGACCAAAAGCAGACCATAGGAAAAATGTACGATGCGATCAAAGGGATTGCGAGCCAACTCGAATGTCCGCTGCAGCCAGAAGCCGAACGGAACTTCGGCATACGTATAATGGGCGCCAACGGCATGAAGCGTCAAAAACGCCGTGATGAGCACATAAGAAGAAGTTGAAAATTGAAACCGTCTGAAGGTCAGAAGAAGCGTGGCTACCGCAGTCAGCGCGAGAATGTTTTCTAACAACCAGTCCTGCCGATCGTACGGAGCTATGGCTAAAACGCACCACAGTCCCGCATACCAGACCGCCAGCCCTGCAAGCACGATCGTCCGATTACTGCTTGTTTCTCCAGCGTGATTCAACGGAGCACGTCGGCAAGAGGTTCCGCGCCACAGGGTCGTGAACCCCTCAACGTAAGGCGCCAGACTAGGAGGAGTCCTACACAGAGTAGTGAGCCATACAGGGCGGCAGTCATGTCTTTCTGAGCATCCCATACATCTCCCTGAGACCCCAGATAAGTTATGCCCAGCTCGGGATGGACGACTCGTGCCACCCATGATTCGATGATTTCCCACAGTCCGCTGAGGCCGAGTATGGTCATGACGGGCAGGTAATAGACGAGCCAGCCGCGCAAGGCTCCGGTGAGACGAAACAGCTCCTCAATGGGATAGGTGAGCAAAAAGCCGAAACTGAAATGTACAAGTCGATCATAGTGGTTCCGTCCTATGTGAAGGGCATGATTGATCAAATCCCCCATGGGCATTTGTGCATAGGTGTAGTGGACGCCGATCATATGTAAGGTGAGAAATAGTGTAATTAACGCATATGAGGCAGGCGACAAGGGCAAGTATCGGTATGTGCTCGCCAAGAGTAAGACCAAAAAACTGGGAAGTAAGCTGGACAGTAACCAGAAATGCCGATCAGCCGGCTCATAAGCCGCCCAACACGAGAGAAGCAGGTACCAGATAACCAGTCCCACCAGGAAGAGTCGACTCCGTTGTGTCATACTGCCTCTTCAATAAGAAACCAAGAAACGTTATGAGTAGTCGGGATGCTTAAGAATTGCTTGTATCGATCAATCACTGTACATGGTGATTTTTCAGGTTGCAATATTCAGGAATCAACTTTCGCGCGTCCGTCGATCACGCCACTGGACCCTCCCGGAAGCGTTCCCCAGATGGTGACCGGTTCCAGCGAGGAACGTATTGCGAGCGCATGCGACTATGGGAGATCCCATTAGGGAAACCAGGTGAAGATCCCCCAGGTCGGGGTTTAGTCTGGTGGGCAAGACTTAGCCAAGCTGATACCGCCGCATCAACTTGGATTTGTGGATTAACTGTTAAAATCCCGCTGTCATAAGCGCGAATGCTATTACTGCTATCACGACGAGTCCAACCGCTACCAAGACAACGAGTGGATTGTCACCAAACATACCAGCCATGCAGGTTCAACCTCCCTCACAGGGATAAAATGCTCCCACTCCTCTATTATTATATTATTTAGCGTTTGCTGCTAGGGTGTTCGCCTTCATAACCCGGTGCACCCCCTGGCGGCAGAGGACGTGTACCGCTAGGCCCTCCACCTCCTACAGCCGATTCACCCATCGGACCCGTTGAGACAGGACCGTCGCTACCTTCCTGTGTCTGGCTGCTGCGCTTGGTCTTCGGTTGGCTGCGGACTTTATTAATTTCATTCATATACTGTGAGATATCAGGAGAGAGATCTTTTGAATAGGTGGAGCTCGCTACCGGATACAGATCTTTCTTTGAGGCATTTAATGTCAGTTTGCCTGCTTCCTGTTTAAATTGGGTCCATTGGAGTGGCAGCTGGTCTTTCGTTTCTTCCAACTCAAGGACTGCATACTCCGTCTTTCCCGTCTTAGCATCCTTCAGCAACTTCTCAATGGTACCTAGCGTCTCTCCGTTCTTATTTTTAACGACATGATCCAACGGTCCACCCTTTGCGTCGACCAATTCGCCTCTCCGAACCGGTACGACATCATATTTACCGGTAATGCTCCCCTGCTTTTCGATCATATCGGTTGCCTGGTCTTGCAGAGATTGCGATTGATTGGGCTTCGAAGTGGACTTCGTATTGCCGGACCCCGCAGGCGTCTCAGCTAAGGCCCATCCGGATATTGCCAGTACAACCAAGATCATTATATGGCTCACGTGACTCACTCTATTCATAGAAACCTTCATATGAACCTCCTGTATGGTCAATTGATGACGGACGACTGACGGATCACCACTTTCTCTAGTAGTTAAACTCCGTAGATTGCCGGAGCTTCATGATGACGGCGCATCTCACTACCTGTTGATATTGCAAAAGACAGACCCGCCATCACGGCATGTGGTGGTGTCTTCACAATTTTTGAGCCTGCCCTCAAAGAATGGTCGTCTGACAATCTTGCGTGCTCGATGGCTGGAAATGTCTTTGAGAATCAGGAAACGATCCTGGTGGACAAAGTGTCCAGCTCAGGACAAGGTATCTTGCAGCCGACCTCTATTGCCTCGTCTTGCCCGACAATACGGAGATGATTTAATCAACTTTATGTTGGAAGGAACTGATAGTTCTCTGATTCGGCAGCAAATTCAAAGATCTGGCATGCGACACAGACAGATTGATCCATCAGCAGTCTAAGTCAGCGTTGGCCTGTTACTTGCTTCGTTAAAGATGTCGTCATTAACACCTTTACAAAGGAGGCAGAGTTATGCAATCCACCTCGTTGTCTCAGCAGCAGCAAAACTGCATCGATGCCTGTTTCGCCTGTGCTCAAATCTGCGAGACGTGTGCAGACGACATGATCGGCATGAAACACCATGACGATGACCTCATGGCGCGCTGTACCCGACTTTGCCGAGATTGTAGTGATATTTGTGTTCTCGCAGGCCGTTGGATCAGCCGGAATTCTCCTCAGTTCGAAGCTCTATGCGAACTCTGCGCCGAGATATGTGATGAATGTGCAGAGGTATGCGAGCGTCATGCCCCTCATCATGCTTTGTGCGGCCCGTGTGCAGAACAGTGCAAGCGGTGCGCGGATACCTGCCGCGAAATGATAGAGAGCGGAGTTCACAGTAAAGCATGAACAACTTCAGGTGAATCGATAGCGAAAGATTGAATTCTCAACTTGAGGTCCTACGGGATACATTCTTTATGATCAGCACATTGTTCCTTATGTATCTCATCACCTGGACACCATCCTCGATGGGCGTTTGCTCCGATCAGTGCGCCGATCAGATTGTACGTTCATCTGATACCAGCATCCAACAGACTGATCCGCGCCCCCATCCGATGCCAGTGCCACCGACCGATCCGAGCCCAGGACCAACCGATCCAACACCCAAACCGTCCGAGCCTATCCCGGGTCCACAGTCGCCAACACCAAAACCGCTACACCCTCTGCCATCACCGGGCAGCGATCCACGTCATGACACGAGTATGGGATAGGAGAATTTCGATGGAACCGACATATTGGCAATCAATCAGAATTGGATGGACTATTCTCTGGCGTGGGGTTGGAAGCGTTGTATTATTGCTCACCCTAGTCAATGCACTCATCATCGTGAGCTTGCCCGAACTCGCCCGTACGAGTCCTTCCTGGGGAGCTCTTCTTTTCCCCTTTGCATTGACCGCAGTAATCGGCGCCTTCGGCATCATGCCGTGGCTTGTGAGACACTTGTGCACAACTTCGTACCCAGGGTTTCGCCTTCAGATCGTGCACGAAGCCTACAGCCGCTTGCGGCCAAACTGAAGCGCCGTTGGCAACTCTAGACTAGGACGCGACGTCACTTGTCCCTAGGAGAAACAGGATGATTTCAATGAGGACATGCCTATGATGAGAGTGGCAATCAACGGCCTTGGTCGTATCGGCCGAGCCACATTCAAAATTCTGGTGAACACCCCTGAACTCGAGCTGGTGGCCATCAACGATCCAGCTCCTGCTGCTCAACTGGCATACCTGCTCAATCACGACACCGTGTACGGTCGATACCACATTCGGGTGAAAGCCGATCAGGAGACCATCACGATGGCCGATCGCCGGTATGCTCTTCTTGCCGAACATGACCCGATCTGTCTGCCATGGAAAGACCTGGGAATCGATGTGGTCTTTGAATGTTCAGGGCGGTTCAACACCAGAGCCACGCTCTCAAAACACATCGAGGCGGGCGCAAAGCGGGTGATTCTCTCGGCGCCGGCCAAAGACGAGGATATCCCGACCGTTATCTACGGCGTGAACGCGTACGATGAAAAAGCTGGGCCGATTGTGTCGTGTGCCAGCTGCACGACGAATTGCGTGACGCCGATCGTGGAAATCATCCAACGCCATCTGGGTGTGCAAAAGGCGGTGATGACGACGACACATGCGTACACCGCCAGCCAGGCTCTGGTTGACGGACAACACAAGAGCCAGCGCCGCGGGCGAGCCGCGGCCGTCAATCTTGTGCCATCGTTCACGGGTGCAGCCGTGGCGACGACACGCGCCTTGCCCGATCTCAAAGGACGATTTCAGGGCGCGGCCGTCCGGGTGCCCGTGCCGATTTGTTCACTCTCCGACATTATAATGCTGACGAACCGGGAGACGACCGTTCCAGAGGTGAACGCTATCTTCTTGAAGGAGGCGCGGAGTGATCGGTATGCCGGAGTGCTGGGTGTAACGGAAGATCCGATCGTGTCTTCCGACATCATTCAGGATTCGCGCGCGTCGATCGTCGATGTCGACATGACGCAGGTCGTGGATGGCAATCTGGTCAAGGTTATGAGTTGGTACGATAATGAGTGGGGCTATGCCAGCCAAATGGTCCGACAGGCGCTTTCGATGGTGCTCGTCGTGCCGGTCGAGAGCTGATGCCGGTAAGTGTGTCGAAACTCGTCGCACTTTCTGGTGTTTAACATACCGCCCTTGGTGAAGAATATTGTGTTGGTCGCACCGTGGGAACATCCTAGGTCTGAAGATTGCCTTACTTAAAGAATTAGAGGAAAGTTTACAGTAGGAGTTTGGAGATAAGCCCATGTTCAGGTGAAGCTTTGACGGGGACACACTGACCACCCTTAAGCAATTGACCAATCGAAAAGAGTACAAAACAATGAAGAAAAAGACTTCTTCACTTACAGCAAAGCTAGGGAGCCGGCAACACAATGAGCCAATGAAATATCAAACAGGCTTTGGCCGGAAAAGCATCATATTATCGATGATCTATTCAATGTTGATAGGAGGTAGCGTGCTTGCCGAGTTGAGAACCAGCTTGGCGGCTGATGTCTTTCCGACTCCTCCTGCGCCTGAGAAGCGTGAAGATGTCCCTTCTCCCGGATCTGCACTCCCACCTGAGAAACGGCCAAGCATTGACCCGGGGATCGTAATCCCCCCTCCTGCGGAACCACATCCGGATTCAGTAGTAGACCCACCGATCATTGATCCTGATATGTCGATTCATCCTCAGGATGCTCCCACAACTAACAAACCTTCGCGTCCGACACCGCTACCTTCGGAACCTCCAGAGAAATCAGCGCCAAAATAATCCACTCATAATCCAAAGATTTTCATGAATCGACGGAATGTCTTTCGCTCAACAATAGAGTAAGTTTAAGCGAGGGTGACCTTTGTCTTGCTCAAACTAACTAGGGTTGTAACCAGGATACAAGCGCAACTCGCCGACTTATTATCGACTTATTATAGTGTTACGAATAGGCGGCGCAGTAATGAGGCGCTCCGAAAGATATCTGTGATTGTGCTGAATGGAAGAAGAATACGTTTTCAAACGTGCTCGCATTGCGCGCAGGAAGGAGACAAAGGCATGACTGGCCACGCGAGACCTCGACAAACAGTGGCAGTGCCCAGCGAGCATTATTCTGGGAAAGACATATATAACCGGGAAGTCGCATGGTTCACGCAGTGGGTGGTTGTATTCCTGCTCTCGCTGTTGACTCTAGCTAACACAATCAGTAGCAGAGCCGAGCAAGGGGAAGTCGTCTCAGGAATCTTGGAATCCGTCAGCCTGGAGTCGAGTACCGTTCGGCTCCGCAATCCCCTCGGTCAACCGATCATCTTGAAAATCAGAAAACCTCACTTGCTCGAACATGTAACAGTTGGAGACCGTGTCACAGTCGTCGTGAATGAGGACCATGAAATTATGAAGTTAATCGAGACTCCTATTCCGGAACTACCTCCACCGACTAGCCAGTGAGGTCTAAGCTCCAGTATAGAGCCTAGGACCGGTCTGGCGTGGCTCCATTACCTCTGCCCCTCGGCCGATCCGTATCTCAATGGCGATTCGAACCATCGTCTCCAATTGGGAACAACAGGCCACAAAGACTATTGCCGGACACTGACTCGCTTGTAAAATCGTCCAAAATCAACCTCAGGCTACGTGGGACTACCTTTGCCTCAGCAATAACAATAACCGCTCGCGTATCTGAAATCGGGCCGGAGAGAGAACTAGGGGTTGGTCCAGTGTGCAGGCTGTCCTAATATGCGTACAAATCAACCATATTGATGCCAGAACTAAAGCGGTGGTGGGTTGCGCTGCAG
The DNA here is from genome assembly GCA_902500755.1 of uncultured Nitrospira sp. GTDB lineage: Bacteria > Nitrospirota > Nitrospiria > Nitrospirales > Nitrospiraceae > Nitrospira_D. The sequence continues at coordinate 37,476 of CABVRV010000005.1, read as the reverse complement.
GCGATCTCATACTCTAACCTGACACAGACTCAGCTTATGGAGGAAGTATGCCGACACAATTGAGAACCGGAAAACGAACCACACCCGTAGTACTGAGCAGAGAGTTAACTGAGGCGCAGCAAGCGATTGCTGACCAACCGATTCCGTCACAGCAGCATGTTCCATCACAGCATCATGAGGGTACACAACCAGAATCCAGACCTTCCTCAGATCACCAGGCCATCACTCAACGCGCCTATGAGTTGTATCAACAAGAGGGGTGCATTGACGGCCGCGCGCTAGATCATTGGCTCGAGGCCGAACGCCAATTGTTATCACCCAGTTATGTTCGCGATTAAACCCTGATCGATCCGAAGCGACGGCCTTGTATCGGAACCATCGCCATAAACATTACGCAACGGCAGATCGTTTTTTTCTCACGATCAGCTTGAGGCGACCGTACCGAAGTGGCGCGTCAGGATTTCTCGTATATCTGGTCGGATCCTCACTTATTGTAACAAGGCGAAGGGGGATGACGACGTTCTGATGATAGTGAGGGAGGTCCAGCACGGAGGCCTCAAGGCGAAGTGTCACAACCTGTGTCGTGCAGTCCACCACCTCGGCGTTGAGATTAAACGCATCCTCAAAATCAACCGAGATTCGCTCCTCTGGATGGATCCATGGTCGAATGGCTTCAGCCTTCTTTTGGTTTGGGGATGGTCGTTCTCGACTGGCAACACCGCCTGAGCTCTTCAGCTCAGTCCGTTTGGCCTGTTTCCGAGATATCTTCATAGTCTCCTCCGCATCCGCACGAGGACCACACGCTCCATTCCTTTTTATCCGTCTGTGTCACGAGAACTGAGGACTTTGTTGTACCGGATCCGTCTGTTCAATCAGGCGATCGTTAGGAATCGGGAGACTAACCGTCTGAGACGGTGAGTCATGCTTACAGGCTAGAAGCTACCTCAATGGTGAAGAACCGGTTTCCTCGACAACCGATTTTGAGATAAGTTCTAATCAACTCGATAGCTTCGATAGAGTGTGCGCGGCGAAGGGTCGTATCGCCATCCCCAACCTCCCAAATAACGCCGACTTCTGATTACCTTCCGCTCCCAGACGGTCATATCCAGCACATCCACTCTTGGATAGTCATAATCGACGCCCTGCAATTCTTCATGCTCAGCTGGCCCGATTCGTCCGACGATGGTCACCGGCGTGCCAGGTTCAACGGCCGCAGGATCGGTGATCGTGCCCTCCATGTCCAACGCGACAAATCGACCCTTCGAACGCATCCGCTCTTCAGTCGGATGAAGGTCATCGGTTAAGGGTAATTGAAGTATTTCCATTCTGGTACCCTCTTTGGTCCTGATCGCAGCAAGGACTTCCCCTCCCCATGCGACGAGCTTTCCTTGATGATTATTCGGAGCGGCTCGAACGGTTTCATATGTGAGATCGGGCGCGAGCTGAGATTCTAAATGGGCAGGAATCACCTCATACCTGTTGCATCCGAAAGCTGTAAGTAGTGTAACGAGGCTGAAAAGCAAGACGGACTCATTTCTTGCGCACACCATGGCAATGCTGCCATTTGCTGCTCCTGAGGCGACAGTGGTTGGCGCATAAGAGGACATATGTTCTCCTTAACTATTTCTTATACTCTTTCTTCGACTGCTTTGTTTTGCCGCTCTCGCTAGTCTTTGAGGAATCCGTCTTTGACACAGGGTTCTCCCCTACCTTTGGGAGAGGGACCTGGTAAAAGTCATAAATGGTGGCGTAATAAACGGGATCTGCAAAGTCCGGCCAGTTGTTCTTGTCGAAGCCTGGGGCCTTCTCAAGCTCCTTCTCTGTTACAGCCAAAGCGAAATGCTCCTTGTTGTTGCTTAAGCTCAAGGCCTCCCAAGGAATCGCAAAATATTTTTCGCCCAAACCGAGGATGCCGCCGAAGGAGAGGACTGCGTACCGAACTTGTCCATCAAGCTCATCGATGGCTAAATCTTCAATTTCACCGATCTTCTTGCCTCCCATCGTTTGGACAGATTTCCCAATGATCTTGCTGCCTTTCACGATCTCCGGCTGAGTGTGATCAGCCCAGGCCGACGAGGTAAAACCAAATACTCCCACCAAAGCAAAAACCGCGAAACTCGCTAGTGTTTTGAATCGCATAATTTGTCCCTCCCTCATGGATATATTTCAGATGTGGTCCTCTGCATCGCCATATTTATGTGCACGCGGATTTTATAATGTACATCCTCGTTCATCAGTGCACGACTGGAACTTCCCCTAGAAGAGGCTCAGCGTTCATACGCATCCACATGGCAGATGTAATCCTGCAGCCCTCAGATGTCCTCACCTCAAATAGTCACGTGCGCAGTCGCCGGGATTGACCGTTCCTGAGTCGCATATCTCAGAGCCAACTGCCTCGCCGTTGCGCTCGATCAAAGTGAAGGCGCACCCACAAGATCTGTCCGCTGGAATGTGAACCAGAGCAGTACCGTGTACTGATTCATGAACACAGATCCATCGATGATGGGTGATCGATGGATCAAACCTCCGGTTTGTGTATCCGCGATTTCGAGTTGATACCGAGCTATGCCCCTCTGTCCGGCCATGCGATAGATGGCCAGTTCTGGAAGGGCCGCAGGAAAAAAAAAGCTCCTGATCGGTGGGATCCCGAAAAACGACTCCCCGCGCTCGGTTCCAAGAGCATGAATGACAATTCGAACCGTTACAGGCGCGACATTCATTGGCACGATCCGATAGCCTTGATCGAGAAACCAGCCCTCCACAATGCGTCGAGCAAACTCCCTGTCCGGTGTAAAGCCATAGGATTTCAGAGCCACTGCAGTTCCGAGCGGGAGCGGAAGGGTCAGGTCGCCCAACCCTCGTTCAACGGCCTGTGAAAGGAGTAGCTGCTCCACCGAGGTCATCGGAGAATTGGTTCGCTCTTGCACGACGCTGCAGCCTGGCCACACGATCATCAGGCTGAGAACAAGTCCCTTCAGGCACGTGTGGGTGAATGATCGCTTCATCAACGAGCAGCTCTCCTTCTTGCCGGAGCGCCTCGCATATTCAGCGCTCAGTTGTTCTGGATCAAATCGTCTTGATCGCGCACACATCGCGCACTGTCGGATCTGAACTCAAGACCCCAAGCCGCTGCCATGGCCCGGCACGTGGCAACGACCAGATGGTTGACAGTGGGTTTGGATAAGTACTCTTCATATCGAGCGCTCCCAACCCATGCAACCTGTCGCTCAGGAAGTGTCAGCGCCCGAACTAGGACTGCCGGGGCGCGCTGATCTCCGACAAGGCGAACAAAGACCACCTCGCGAAGATCATGTTTCTCCGCCACTTCGAGGATAGACTCTTCTTCTAAAAGCGAAGTCGCGTTGCTTGCACCGCTGAGATGGACACGAAGTTCGGTGGGATCGATCACTCGTAGCCCACGCTTGCCAAGCCACAAAATGACCGTGTGTTCGAGCGTCGGATGTGTCCCCCACACCCCAATGAGGGTGCCCTGAGTAGGAAGGGTCTCATGGACTCCTTCTGCGACAATCCGTGGCGAACAGGCGACCGTTGCGATCAGGATCATCCCCCCAAGCAACCATTGCAGCAGTGTCAGACCACTGACCACATCGTTGTGGAGGATGGCCTGAGCGGGTAGAATCTCGTGCCGCGACAGTATGGATCGCTTCGCTTGAACCGTCGTGATACCGCGACTGGGTGACGGAATACTCATAACACTTGCTCATCAGACCTGCATCGGCGTACCCGCCGTACGATCGACCGTCGCGCGACCTGACCGCTCTTCAAGCAATTCCTTACTCGTTCTTTAATTGCGCTCTTCGATCGTGAGCTTGTTGATGACTTTTTTGGCACCGGCTTCACGCGCGGTGCTCCGACCATTGATTCGTCGAACACGACTACTAACCGTACGCCTGTGAGATTCAAGAGCCGGTTTTTTTGAGCACCTGCTGGCTAGTCAACCACATTGTTCGCAACGATCAACCCTGCCGTCAGCAGAATTAGAAAAATGCCTAGGAACAGATAAAATAACACCTGCGCAAGCGCCGCCGCTCCTGTAGCGATGCCGGTAAACCCTAACAATCCGGCAATGACGGATACGATAAAAAACACTGCGGCCCATTTCAGTAACGTCATAAGGCACCTTTGTTAAGAATGCGCAAAATGTACATGTACGGTTGTTACGTTTTACCCTCGATACCAGATTAGAGCCACTGGGTGTAACCCTTGTTCACCTGGTGAGGTAAACCTTCTCGACCTCCCTGTGCATCGAGGAAAGCCCAATTGATCACTCGTTCTCATCAAGGCTAGGGGAATCACCAGTTTCTCAGTAGGTCGGTCTCGCGGGACACTCGGCTTGAATCTGATTTATGGCTATATCCCCAGCAATGAAAAGTCTTACAGCACCTGAGAACTCCGCGCAAGGGACGGCGGATGGGACGCGTACTCACGCTCAGAAGGATGTTTTGGGTGGGACTCTTTTAGTTGGTGCCACGCTGCTTGGTTTGACGTGGGCCAATTCTCCCTGGGCCCAGAGCTACGAAACGCTTTGGCATATCCCCCTTTCGATTTCATTCGGGGATCTTGTCCTTGAGCGGTCGTTGCTGCATTGGATCAACGATGGGCTCATGGCTATGTTCTTTTTTGTGGCGGGGCTCGAGATCAAACGCGAATTCCTAGTCGGAGAGTTGTCGTCGATTCGAGAAGCATCCCTCCCCGTACTGTGCGCGATTGGCGGAATGCTCGTTCCGGCTCTGTGCTATGTAGGTACCGTCACAACGATGGGCGGAACCGAACAGGCAGCTGCCGGCTGGGGGATTCCTATGGCGACTGACATCGCCTTTGCCCTCGGTCTCTTCGCCATCGTTTCTCGCAGAGCGCCGCCAGCCTTGAGGATCTTTTTGCTCAGCCTCGCGATCGTGGATGATCTCGGCGCCGTGCTCGTGATAGCGCTTTTCTACACGTCGGACTTATCCATCTTGAGTCTGTATGTCGGGATAGGATTTCTCGTGGCATTAATAGCAGCGAATATGGCTGGATTTCGTCATTCTATTATTTACGGCGTCTTAGGAATCGGTGGCCTCTGGGTTGCGTTTCTGATATCGGGAGTCCATCCCACGGTAGCCGGAGTGCTGGCCGCATTCGCCATTCCGGCACGGCCTCATCTCGACCGACAAGAGTTTGTCAGGAGAGGGGCCCATCTCCTTACTACGTTTCACCAGGCTGGACAGGTCGAGGATTCTCCTTTAGCCAACCCTACCCAAGCCGACGCAGCCCGAAAGTTGGAACTCGCCAGTGATCTTGCTCAGACACCGTTACAACGCTTAGAGCATGCCTTATGGCCCTGGACCATGCTTGTCATCATGCCACTGTTCGCGCTTTCAAACGCCGGCGTCCCGATCCACGTGGACACATTGAAGGCGTTATCGGGGGCAGTGCCACTCGGCATTCTGGCCGGTCTCATGATCGGCAAGCCATTCGGCATTGCCGCTGCTGCATGGCTTGCTGTGCGCAGTGGTCTTTCACCTCTCCCGAAAGGCGTGTCTTTCAGCCATGTTCACGCGATCGCTTGGCTAAGTGGAATCGGGTTTACTATGTCATTGTTCATTGCGAACATCGCGTTCGGCACCTCCGATCATCTCGCAAATGCGAAAGTTGCAGTGCTCTTGGGTTCCACTTGTTGCGCTTTCCTGGGGAGTCTGCTTCTGCGTCGCGCCGCGGCAGCTTCGACGACATAAGCCGTTTCGTCCTATGTGGACGAGCATCCCAATGCTTGCGGGCCGGATATGCCGAACCCAGCTTGTTGGTGAACGCACCGAACTAATCGGATAAGACGAATCTGGACTAGTCTGATCTAGGTGAGCGATAGAAAGCTCAACAAGCTTATTATGTTGCGTTCTTCTTTTGTTTCGGTTCGAACCAAGGGAATATGCTGGGCAGGACCAGCAGCGTGAGGAATGTCGAGGTGACGAGGCCGCTGATGACGACGACAGCGAGCGGTCGCTGCACCTCCGATCCTACGCCTGTGGCCAAGGCGAGCGGCGTCAGCGCGAGCAGCGCCACCGTGGCGGTCATGAGCACGGGGCGCAGACGCAGCATGGAGCCCTGGACGGCCGCCTCCTTGGCGGATTCTGTCTTCTCTCTCAGTTGGGCGATGTACGACAGCAGCACAATGCCGTTCAGCACCGCGATGCCGAACAGATTGATAAAGCCCACGGAGGCGGGCACACTCAGATACTCGCCCGTCACCCAGAGACCGACGATGCCCCCGATCAGGGCCAACGGCAGATTGAGCATGATTAAGGTCGCATACCGGAATGAATTGAACGAGACGTAGAGCAACAGAAAGATGATGCCGATCGTGATCGGGACGATGATCTTCAAACGGGCCATTGCCCGCTGCATATTCTCAAATGACCCGCCCCAGACGATGTGATAGTTCGGGGGAAGTTTTATTTTGTCGATTTTCTTCTGGGCTTCCGCGACGATGCTCTCGATGTCGCGTCCGTACGTGTTGAAACCGATGTAGATCCGCCGCTGCAATTGCTCCCGACTGATCAAGGCCGGGCCTTCACGCAATTCAACCTGCGCGAGGTCGCCCAAAGGAATCAGGGTGCCGGTGGTGCCGCGCAGCAGGATATTGCGAATGGTCTCGACGCTGTTCCGAAACGGCTCCGGATAGCGCAACGTCAGATCAAAACGTTTTTGGCCTTCATACACTTGTGTGGCCGGTTCCATGCCGATCGCCGTCGAGACGATGTCTTGGATATGCGCGACATTGATACCGCGCCGGGCGATCTTCTCGCGATCGATATCGATCGCCAAGTACACTTGGCCGAACAGTTGCTCGACGCGGATATCGGCGACCCCTCGCACCTCACTCATGATGGCGCGAATTTGCTCGGCGGTTTTGCGCAGCACATTCAGATCGTCACCCAAGACTTTGACGGTGGCCTCCGATCGAACACCCGACAGCAGCTCATCGACGCGCTGTTGAATGGGCTGGCTCAGCAAGAACGTGGCCCCGGGGATCTTTTCAATGCGTTTGCGTACCGCTTGATCCAACTCCGGTTTGGTCTCCGCCGTGGTCCATTCGTCCATCGGCTTCAGCGTGACGACGGGATCGCTCGCGTTCGGCTCCTGTGGATCGTTGCCGATTTCGGATCGGCCGATCTTTGAGAGCACCTTGGTGACCTCGGGAAATTCCATGACTGCCCGCTGCATTTCCATTTCGATTTGTATCGACTCCTCGAGTGAGATGCTCGGATGGCGAATGGTTTGAGGCGTGATGGCGACCTCGTTGAGGATTGGAATGAATTCTCCGCCCAGGAATGGAAACAGGGCCAAACTGCCGGCCAGCATCGCGCCGGCAACGCCGAGCAAAAGGATGCGGTGCGCGAACGCCCAGTCCAACATGGGGCGATAGCCCTTCTTTGCCCATCGAACGAGGAACGGATCCCCATGGTGGCTGCCTTTCAACAACAACAAGCACAAGGCCGGCGAGAGGGTAAAGGACAGCAGGAGAGATACGAACAATGCCATCATGATCGTCAAAGCCAACGGACCGAACATTTTGCCTTCCATCCCTACGAGTCCCAGTATCGGCACAAAGGTCAGGGCAATGATCAATTCCCCGAACAGGCTGGGACCGCGGACCTCGGCCACGCCCTTGAGCACGATCGGGAGCCGGCGTTCCACGGACCCACGGTCTTCCTCCGAGGCTTCCGACAGATGCCGCGCGACATTCTCCACTTGGATGATCGCGGCGTCGGTAATCATGCCCAGCGAGATGGCCAAGCCGCCGAGAGACATCAAATTGGCCGACAGCCCGTAGTACCGCATTACGATGAAGGTAGAGAGCGGCGCGACGATGAGCACGATCGTCACGGCCAGGGCGCTGCGAATGCTGCCAAGGAACAAGTACAGGACGATCACGACGAAAATGATGCCTTCGATGAGCGCCTTGTAGACCGTATACAAGGCGGCATTGACCAATTCCATGCGGTCATAATACGGCACGATGCGCAGACCGTTCGGAAGAATATGTTTGTCATGGATCTCGTCGATTTTCTCCTTGACGGCCTGCACCACCTCCCGCGCATTGCCGCCGCGCAGCATGAGCACCAAGCCGGACACGACTTCGCGCGAACCGTTAAGCACGGTCGCGCCATGCCGTACGGCATGGCCGAACCGCACCTCGGCCACATTCCGCACGTACACCGGCGTGCCGTCGACTTCGCGCAAGACGATATTGCCGATATCGTTCAGCGTGCGAATCAGCCCAATACCGCGGACGATGTATTTTTCTTCCTCTTTTTCGAGGAGACTTCCTCCGGCATTGGCGTTGTTCTTGGCAACCGCATCGAAGACGTCATGCAGGGCGAGGTCGTATTTGCGGAGGAGGCCCGGATGGACGACGACCTGATATTGTTTGACATAGCCGCCCATCGAATTGACATCCACGACGTCCGGCAGTCCTTTGAGCAGGGGGCGAATCACCCAATCCACCAAGGTTCGTCGCTCGGTCAATTCCTCGACGGTCATCCGGTGGTCCGGCTCGCTGTCGTGTGGACCCTCCAGGTAGAATTGATACACCTCTCCCAGACCGGTATAGTTCGGCACCAGCTGCGAGGACGCGCCGGGGGGCAGTCTAGCTTGAACCTCTAAGCTTCTCTCCAAGACGATCTGGCGGGCCAGATAGATATCGATGTCATCGCGAAAGACGGCCGTGATGATGGAGGCGCCCACCTTGGAAAAGGATCGGATTTCCGTCAGCCCCGGAGCGCCCCGCAATTGCAATTCCAGCGGAAAGGTGATGAACCGTTCGATTTCCGCGGGCGACAGTCCCTCGGCTTTGGTGACCACCTGTACCAGAATCGTGGTGACGTCCGGAAAGGCGTCGATCGGAATCGTCTGGAATGTGTAGAGCCCTCCGGCAGCCAGCCCTGCGGAAAAAATCAGCACGAGGATCCGTTGCCTGAGGGAAAACTCAAGAAGCTTGGTGAGCATGTATTATAACTCTTCGCCCATTAACTCAGACTTCAAAGTGAATCCGCCGTTCGTCACGACCGGTTCTCCTTCACGAAGGCCGCCGATGATCATGACCTCTTTTCCGTTGGAGTCTCCCAACTTGACGTCCCGAGCTTCGAACGTCCCGGAATCGCGCCGCACGAACACGAAGCGCCTGTCCCCATCGCGTTGAATTGTGTTTTCCGGGACGGTGAGCGCATCGTTCGTCGGGCTAGAATACATCCGAATGGTCGCGTACATGTCGGGTTTCAATTTCAGGTCCGGATTCGGCAATTCGAGGCGGAGGTCCATCGTCCTAGTGGCCACATCCAAGACAGCGCCGATGTAGGTCACCGTGCCGTGAAAGACCTCGTCCGGATAGGCGTGGAGGAGCAACTCGCCGATCTGGCGGCCGTCCGTTCGCTCGGAATTCAGAACGAACGAAATGTCCTTTTCGGGAATGTTCGCGAATACCCACACTTCCGACAGGTCGGCCACCACAAACATGGTTTCGGTCACTTCCACGACCTCGCCGACCACGATGTTGCGCGCAATGACGAACCCATGGAACGGCGCTGTGATGTAGATGCGGGGGTGGATGGATCGGCTTTGAGCAAGCTCTTTGATCTGCTCATCGCTCATGCCCATGAGCCGAAGATGTTGGTGCGATTCCCGCAGTTCGGCTTGCGCGCGGACCATGTCGCCCTCGCGTCTTTGTCCCTCGGCCACGGAAATGATTTCTTCTTTTAATAACGCCTGCGCACGCTCGTACGCGCGGGCGACCACGTACAATGTGGCTTTCGCTTTGAGATAGGCCGACTGAGCATCTCCGAATTCTCGACTCTCCAGCGTGGCGAGCAAGGTCCCCTGTGTCACCTCCTGCCCAAGGTCCGCGTACACTTCGATCGCACGCCCGCGGACCAGCGTTGTGAGATTCGCCGTCTTGCGTTCGTTCAATTCGACGGTGCCTGGAAAATCGCGATAGCTGCGAAAGGGTTGGCGCTTGACCGGTTCGACGGTGATTCCCCTCTCCGCCATCGCTTTTTCGTCGAGGCTGACGGTCTTGAGGGCCTCTTCCTTCGCCGCCTTTTTGGATGTCTCGGCGGACGTATCGTTTGATCCGGCGTCACACCCGTAGGCAAGGCTCACCATGGTGAGGAGAACGATAAGACGGTACGGCTTCTTTGTTACCCTGCACGGTAGCTGATTCATGGAAGATCCAGGCGACGAATACCGGCCTCGATCCTCTTTATCGAACATACAGACTCCGGCCGACGAACCGCTCCAACTGAGTCGTCGCAATGGAAAGATCCTGGCGGGCCTGCCAGTAATCCAGCATGATTTCACGATGAACTCGTTGAGCGTCCAGCACTTGAAGCAAACTGCTTTCCCCTCGTTTAAAACTGAACTGCGCCATTTGCAGCGCAACTTGAGTTTTACGCAGCAGGCCTTTTTCAAACACCCCGACCAGGCGCTCCGCCGTGCCGGCATCTTTGAAATGCTGATTTACTTGCCGAACGAAGTCATACCGGACACGGAGCAGATTGGCTTCTTCTCGCCGGATGGTACCCAGGGCGGAAGCAATCTCTCCTTGCCGTTGGTACCAGATGGGGAGAGGCACGCTGATACCTCCATGCACCGCCTCACGTCCGAGTTCACGCCAGTAGCCTCCTATCACGGTCAGGTTCGGGACACGAGCTTGACGCTCAAAATCCAGCGTCCTGCCGGACTCTTCGATCACCTTACGCAGACGGCGAATCGTGGGGTGTTGCTGAAGCGCGTCTTCAACCAACTGATTTCGTTCGAGCGCCGGGGGTAACCGCTCGAACTCACCATCGATCCTATAGCGAAGGCCCAGCGATCCGGCCGTGAGAGTATCGAGCACGACGCGGCTGACTTCGACATGGTTCTCTTCCCGAGTGACTCGCTGTTCCGCTTTGAGGACTTCCACCTCGGCCTTAATCGCTTCGAATCGCGGAGTCTCTCCGAGCTTGACTCGTCGATCGACGGTCTGTCTGATATCTTGGATGATCGCCAAATTTTCTTTGGCCAGTTTTAAGCTTTGCTGCGTAGAGAGGAGGGTCCAAAAAGCCAACTTCACATCGGCCCGCAGATGGAGCAGGGTTTCATCATACCCGACAATGGCCCCTTCCAGACCGGCCTGCGCGGCATTCTTCCGCGCCTCTCGTTTCAGCGGCCACTCCAGGGGTTGAGAGAATAGGGCGTTGTATTCGGTCACATCAGCGGGCGGAAGCTGACTGACAGTGCCAGGCACAAAGGCACCTTCATCACGGAGCGAGCCACGGCCGCCACGGCCCGTGACACTTGGATTTGGATAAGCGCCGGCCTGGACAAGCAATCCTTCCTGTATATCGATCACGCCGATGGCGCCGGCCGGCCTCGGGTTGTGATCAATGGCCAACCCAATGACTTCCGGCAACACATACGAACGTTCCTCATCCTGCGCATCGGACGGCCGGCCTGTCCCAGCGATGAGCAGCGGCATGAGCACGAGCGCCATAGTTTTGATTGGCGTAAGAAGAGTCCATCCTAACATCGTCATGACAGACCTTCCGACCGAGCGTTTCTACCAATAAAGGGGATAACCATAGTAGCCCCGATATCCCCAACGATACGGATAGGCGTAGCCGTAATACGGGGTATACCCGCTTTTCACGCGATCCCAATCCCAGACCGTGACATGCTTGAGAGCCAGCTGAGGAACCCGTTGTTGCGTCTCGTCGATGGTAATGGTTGTGGATCCCACCACTTCCCCCACCACCGTGATGCGTTTGTTTTCATCGTCGAAGACGGCCGGATCAGACACCTGACCATCACGGTCGATGACCACGAATCGTCCCTTCGACTCGGTTTCGCGACCCGTCGGCATCAGATCTTCGGACAACGGGATCTGCAGTACTTCGATTCGCGTGCCATCTTTCACGCGTTCGGCTGCCAGCACTTTGCCGCCCGCCAGCATCAGTTTTCCTTTTTTTGCTAGGGGATCGTGTTTGATATCGGAATATCGCAGATCGCGATCGACCTTCCCCTCCAACCGATCCGGAACAATATCTTCCCGAGCACATCCGCCGGTAAACAGCACTAAGCCAGACATGACCATCATCAGGATATTCATGGAACACCATCCTTTCTTGCCTGCGCTCCATAGCTGTCGGTTACGTTGATCGTCATCAAGGTATGGCTGAAGTGCCTACCACCGCTCAATCGCCTGGCGCTCATCCAGTTTTCAACAAAACGCTTCTACCAATAGTAGGGATAGCCATAATAGCCTCCATAGGCCCCTCCCCAGGCACGGGGATAACCGTAGCCGTAATACGGGGTATACCCGCTTTTCACGCGATCCCAATCCCAGACCGTGACATGCTTGAGAGCCAGCTGAGGAACCCGTTGTTGCGTCTCGTCGATGGTAATGGTTGTGGATCCCACCACTTCCCCCACCACCGTGATGCGTTTGTTTTCATCGTCGAAGACGGCCGGATCAGACACCTGACCATCACGGTCGATGACCACGAATCGTCCCTTCGACTCGGTTTCGCGACCCGTCGGCATCAGATCTTCGGACAACGGGATCTGCAGTACTTCGATTCGCGTGCCATCTTTCACGCGTTCGGCTGCCAGCACTTTGCCGCCCGCCAGCATCAGTTTTCCTTTTTTTGCTAGGGGATCGTGTTTGATATCGGAATATCGCAGATCGCGATCGACCTTCCCTTCGAGCCGTTCCGGGATGACGTCCTTCCGATTACATCCGCTGACGAACAGAATCACGACCGACAGCATCGAGATGATCAATACATTCATGGGCCCCCTCCTTTACATGTACATGAAGACAAGTAAGATGTATGTCTACGGTCTACCAGCTCCTATCGCCGATCAAACCTGGTGCAACCCCTAGCCGGATGTCTTTGATCTCTTTATAGACGACCATTCCGATCCAAGGTCGCGTGTCATGGCTGTGAGGTCTGGCTGCAAGCAGATATTTAGTCTTTTGGGAAACCTAAGTTCATGCCCTGATGGACATTCGCGTACCGATCACAAACGGCTCAGAAACGGCGAAAGCCAATTGAGCGAGATAACTCGAGACCTACACTCGATATCTCCTGAGATGAACATCCACTACAACCCACCGACAGTCTTTTCATCTACGGCCGGTGGGTTGATGAAAGACCTTTCTATCTTCCCAAGGAACCAGGAGGACCACCCGGTTCTGAAAGGCCACTACTGCCTAGTTCCCTCACACTCGGATCACCTTCTGAACCTGGTCTCGCGCCAGGCCAAGTCTTTAGACCCCCTGAGTAACCGTGCACACTGTCCGGCACATCGGCGGAGGGGGTCATCGTCCGGTTGCCTCCATTTTCGGACGAGTTTAAGTCGTCATTCCCATCATTCCCGGACGGTTGGAATGGCCCGCGCTGGAATGGAGGCGTAAGATCAGGATCATGCATATCACCATAACTGTCGGGGATACCGCTCTCATCCACCTTGTAGAGAAACCGATTTCGCTCGAACCAATCTTGATGGAGTCCGTGGCGCTCACTCACCCCTAATCCAACAGACAATCTCTCGGCTGAGGCCGCTCCCGCAAACGAGACGACAACTACGCCACATAGATAGAATAGACAGGCATATATCTGTTTCATAAAACTACCTCCGATCAATGATGATTATGGCTTGAGACTTACACGTTCCCAAGGCTCTCAGTCTGCTCTAAGGAACTGTGCATCGTAACGCGCACTTTCCCTAGGTATGTCCGCAATCTGATTTATATCGTCGTCCAGTCATGCACAAACTCCAAGGCCTACTGCTCTGGCTGCCGGCTCCCAGAGGTAGGCATGTCATTTTCAAAAAACTCGATCTCTCCCGTCACGACATCATATATCGCGCCGACGACAGCCACTCGACCCTCCCCGATGAGGTCGGCGAGCGTACGGCTCTTCTCGCGAAGGACTGTCGTCACCTGCAACACATTATGGCGGGAGACCGTGTCGACAAGCTGGTCCGTCTCCGAGGCCGGCCGTGGGTCGTCCGTACTATGAGACGCCGGGATGGCCGATTGCTGAATGGTGTGGATAATGTGATCGAGATGTTCACATCCTGTCGCCTCGGCAACCGTTCGGGGTGAGCCGTTGAGTTGTACAGCGGTAGTCACGGCACCGCACCGTGTGTGGCCTAACACCAGAATCAACTTGGCTTGCGCGACCGCGCACCCGTACTCGGCACTGGCCAGCACGTCCGGAGTCGCCACATTCCCGGCAATGCGGACACTGAAGATGTCACCCAACCCAAGGTCTAGGATCAACTCAGCGGGCGTTCGGGAATCGATGCAACTCAGTACCACGGCGAGGGGATGTTGCCCTTTGGCCGAGGCGCGGATCTGACGACTCCAATCGCGGGTCAGCCTCTGACCGGTACGGAATCTCTGGTGGCCGTCCTTCAGAATGGTTAAGACCTGCTGGGGAGTAAGCGACGCTTGGAGCTCAGGGGTCGAGTACTCCGCATAGCGAAGCCGATCCCGTAAATCGTACTTATTCTGGAATCCCAGAAGGCTCACCTTAATACCACGTGCCGGTCCTGATCGTTCTTTGAACTCACGAATCAAACCGAACACATCCGGATCGATGTAGTCTGTGCTTTGAGCGTCAAGCAAGACATGCCCATTGCGGGGAATCTCGGCCAACGCGGTGGAGAGGGCGGCGCGATTTAGAAAAGTTATCTGGTTGGGCAATTCAACATGTACCACGTCATTGCCAAGATGTTTTTCTGTGTATCGGCGCATGGGATTGCGTAAGTTGCTGTGGAGGATGAACCCGATGCTCACGGCCAAGCCGATCAAGGAACCGATCAGTGGATCGGTGAAGACGATGGCAACGACGGTCGTTGCGAACGGTAGAAACTGATTGTACCCTTCGAACCACATTTGTTTTACCAGTGAAGGGGTTACCAGTTTGGCGCCGGTGTAGATCAGAATTGCCGCCAGACAGGACAATGGGATCATGTTCAGCCACGTGGGGATGAGCGGGACGCTGATCAACAACAGGAGACCATGAACGATCGTGGCAACTTTTGTCTTCCCGCCGGTATCCACGTTCACAGAACTGCGGACGATTTCTGAAATGACTGGAATTCCGCCGATCAGCCCACAGGTCACGTTCCCGATACCTTGAGCCACCAGTTCTCTACTGGGTGGAGAGGTGCGTTGCTGTGAATCGATTCTGTCTGCTGCCATTAAGTTGAGTAATGATGACAGAGAGGCCACCATCGCGATGGTCACGGCGGCTGTATAGATTGCCGGATTCGCCCATTGAGAAAAATCAGGTGTCCGGAAGAGGTCGAACAACTCGCCCACGTTCTCTGTAGCCGGCACCTGAACGAGGTGGCGTGGCTCAATCAGCCACGGTTCGCCAAGGTGTTCAAACCAAAACCCGGCTCCGATGCCCACCAGGACCACGGCCATGGGGGCCGGGATGAATGAATTTTTGAGCGGCGGCCACTTGCTCCAGACAATGAGCAAGGCCAACGACACGAGGCCGATGACGGATGCCCCTGGTTCGATACCCCCGGTGAGACCCAAAAGTTCAGAGAACGTGTTCTGATCGTCGATCTGATGAAAAGCCAAATTTCCCTCGGGATCGAGATCATGTCCAAAGAGGTGGGGGATTTGCTTGAGAATCAGGATCAACCCGATGGCGGCCATTAACCCCTTAATCAGGCTGGTCGGAAAGAAGGCGGCGAGGGACCCGGCCTGGACCACACCCAACCCGATTTGGATCATTCCGGCGAGAAGCACGGCCAGCAGGAACGCAGAGAACGACCCGAGGGCATGTATCTCAGCCGCCACAACGGCCGTCAAGGAAGCGCCCGGACCGCTGACACTTATGTGCGATCCGCTGATTAACCCCACCAGAATGCCGCCGACGATGCCCGCTAACAATCCAGAAAGCAGCGGAGCGTCCGACGCAAGCGCAATTCCGAGGCACAACGGAAGGGCTACAATGAAAACGATGACGCCGGCCTTAAGATCATCTAGATATTTCATATTTGTGTTCATCGGGTTTTAGAACCATTGTCGGTTCATCGACTCACCGCTCCATCGGACTCGTCGGACACGTTCCTCCAAACTCGACGATCACATCGTCCACGAGGCGTCCTGTTTGCGCCATGGACACCTTGTTTGAGCGACGCACATTGCCCGTGCCCGCAACAGCTCTATCGCATCATCAGACAGGGCACACCTAGAGTAACTACTAGCTCGCCTGATTAATCTTTCCCACGCCGGGCACAACCAAACCATCGTTGGACGGTTCACATCGAAAATTAAACGGGAACTATTTGCCCCAGCAAGGGTTTCGACCAGTCGCTTGCTTGAACGGTTCATTCTACGCTGCTGTCGTAAGCTGGACGCGGCGATTGCCCGACTGCTCAATCTCAAGCCACTGAGTCGAAACACTGCGAATCTAGATGTTGGCGCGCGCATATACATACGGCCGCAAGCACTCGACAACGACTGTTCTGTGTAGGAGGAAAGACCGTGACTCTCATTACACATACGAATCGAGCGAGTTTTCATCAAATGCTCCGCCCCGGGCTGCACAACATTGCGACACGATTGCGCATCGCCTGCATTCGTTCCACGACCAAAGCCGGAAGCGGCCACGTCACAAGTTGCTGCTCGGCGGCAGACATCGTGGCGGTATTGTTCTTCGCCGTCATGCGCCACGACCCGCTACGTCCCGACTATGCCGGGAACGATCGCTTCATCCTCTCCAAGGGACACGCCGCTCCCTTGCTGTATGCCGCCTGGGCTGAAGCGGGATTTCTTCGGCAGGATGAGCTTCTGGAGCTCCGAAGTCTGGGCTCCGATCTTGAGGGGCATCCGACCCCTCGCCTTCCGTTTGTGGATTTCGCCACAGGCTCCTTAGGTCAAGGCCTCTCGGTCGCGGCTGGAATCGCGCTGGATGCGAAGCGGTGGAGACATGATGGAATCCGCGCTTATGCATTACTCGGGGATGGAGAAACGGCTGAGGGTGCGGTATGGGAAGCCGCAGAATTCGCGGCTGATCAATCGTTGAATAATCTCTGTGCCATCGTTGACGTGAACCGACTCGGGCAATCTAGCCCCACTCGATTTCAACACCATACGGACGCCTACCGCGTTCGATGGGAAGCAGTCGGGTGGCGCGCAATTGTGGTGGATGGACATGATTTGGGAGCGCTACTCGAAGCCTTTGCTGAAGCGGGGTCAACTCCCGGAAAGCCGACGGTCATCCTCGCACGAACTCTGAAAGGGAAAGGGATCCCGTCGGTCGAAGACCGTGAAGGGAAACATGGAAAACCGCTTTCGGCAGACGAGGCTTCTCAGGCAATTCAGGCCTTACAGGAAACATTTCTTGACCATGCCCCTCAACCGTTGATTCCAAAGCCCTCGCCAGATGAACCATCCATGGTGGCCGGGAGCCAGTCGAGCCAGGTCGTGAAGCCTCCAGCTTCTGGAGGAGAAAATTCGATGGCGACGCGCTCTGCTTTCGGCGATGCAATGGTCGCCTTGGGGCACCTCGATGAGCGCGTCGTTGGACTAGACGGCGACGTTCAGGATTCCACCAAGATGCAGACGTTCGCCGAAGCATTCCCCGACCGGCTCATTCAATGCTTTATCGCGGAGCAAAACATGGTCGGCGTAGCCGCGGGACTGTCGGCCTGCGGCAAGGTTCCGTTTGCCGCGACCTTCGCCTGTTTTCTCACCAGGGCCCACGACGTGATCCGCATGGCGGCGATCAGCAACGCCAACGTCAAACTCGTAGGTTCCCATGCCGGAGTCAGCATCGGCCAGGATGGCCCCTCGCAGATGGGGTTGGAAGACATCGCGATGATGGCGACACAGCCGAACATGGTCGTGCTGTATCCGGCTGACGGCCCGGCCACTCACCGGTTGGTGCAACAGGCCGCCAATCATCGCGGGCTCGTCTATATCAGAACGACCAGAGGAGAGACGCCGACGCTTTACTCCGATGAAGACAAGTTCATGATCGGAGGCAGCAAAATTCTCCGCTCGAGCGAGCACGATCACCTCACGCTTGTGGCGGCGGGCATCACGGTCGGTGAAGCGCTGAAGGCCTACGACCAACTCAAAGAATACGATATCTTCGCGAGAGTTGTGGATCTGTACTGCCTCAAACCCGTGGATCGCGCAACACTCGTCGATTGCGCTCGAGCGACGCATGGTCGCCTCTTCACGGTCGAGGACCACTATGAACATGGCGGCATTGGAGACATCGTGCTCGCAAGCTTAAGCACGAAGCGCGTACGCGTCCATAAACTGGCCGTTCGTGAGATTCCCCGCAGCGGCAATCCTGATGAACTGCTGGACCGGTATGGGATCAGCGCCGGCGCGATCGTCAAGGCAGTCCGTGAGAACCTTCGTGTGTGATGGCCTGAATCGAGTGCGAATTGACGGAGGGGATACTACGTTCCACTTGAGTGGAGTGCGAAATGCCTGACTCTTTGCAATCCCTGCTCTGGCATGCCCTCGTGGTACTTCTTGTCGTCGGCGCCACATTGGGCTTGTCGTACATCCTCGGGGAACGACACCGAAGCCCGGGCACATCCGAACCCTATGAGTCGGGCATCGTTCCAACCGGGTCGAGTCGATTCCCTATCCCCGTTCAGTTTTATCTGGTTGCCATGCTTTTCGTGGTCTTCGATCTGGAAGCGGCCTTTGTGTTTGCCTGGGCCCTGGTCGTGCGAGAGGCGGGATGGCTGGCGTTCTGGGAGATGACGATCTTTATCGGTGTCTTGCTCATCGCGCTCATCTATGTGTGGCGCGTCGGAGCCTTGGACTGGAGGGATGATGCACCACCAAGACGAATCACGGGATAACACGACTGGCAGAGTGGAGAATCAGGCTGTTCACGGAACCGTCCCGAGTCGCATTCGTCTGCGCGACGCGGACGGGATTCAAGAGACGGTGCGCCGCTCGGTCGTGCTGGCAAGACTGCAAGACCTCATCGCCTGGGGACGGACACACTCCCTTTGGCCGTTCAATTTCGGGCTGTCCTGCTGTTACATCGAAATGGCGACGAGTCTAACCAGCCGGTACGATATTGCGCGCTTCGGCTCCGAAGTCGTCAGGGGAACGCCTCGAGAGGCCGACGTCATCGTCATTGCAGGTACGGTGTTCCGCAAAATGGCGCCCATCATCAAGCGACTGTACGATCAGATGATGGAGCCGCGCTGGGTCATCTCGATGGGATCCTGCGCCAACTCCGGCGGGATGTATGATGTGTATTCCGTCGTGCAAGGAGTGGACAAGTTTCTTCCTGTCGATGTGTACGTCCCAGGGTGCCCTCCGGCGCCGCATACGCTGATGGAGGGTCTGTTGCTCTTGCAACAGACCGTCGGCAGCGAGCGACGGCCGCTGAGCTGGGTGCTCGGTCCCGAGCAAATCGAGCGTCCGACCTTGCCGGCCCGTCGGGATCTGGCGAGAGAGTTCCGCCAACGCGCACGGACATTTCCCGGCATGGATACGGTGGCCTGGTATTCGAATCACGATCATGAGCCGCGATGATACGGGATCTGCCGATACTCAACGAACTGCGCCTGAAGTTCGGAACGAACGGCGTTCAGGTCGAGGAAACGCGGGACGGCGTTCCGACCATCCGGGTGGACCGAGCCTCTGTGGTTCCCCTGCTTCGCTTTCTCAAACAGGACGCGGAACAGCCCTACCCGATGTTGTTCGATATGACCGCGATCGACGAGCGAAACAGAAAGACTCGTCCGATGGAAGCGTCGAACGAGTTTACGGTCACTTACCAATTGTTCTCGTTCGTTCGAAACCAAGATCTTCGTGTGAAAGTCGCTCTCTCCTCGGACGATCTCGCGCTCCCATCCGTCACGTCGGTCTGGCCCTCGGCCAATTGGTATGAACGTGAGGTCTGGGACATGTTCGGGATCAGTTTCAACGGACATCCGCATCTGCGTCGGCTGTTGATGCCGAAATCCTGGGAAGGACATCCTCTCAGAAAGGATCATCCCGCGCGAGCCACCGAGATGACTCCGTTCGAGCTCACCGACGAAGATGTAGAAACCGAGCAGGACCTGCTGAAATTCAATCCGGAAGATTGGGGCATGCAGCGGAAGGATGACCACATCGAGTACATGTTCCTCAATTTGGGTCCGGCGCATACCGGCACCCACGGAATACTCCGTCTCGTGGTCCAGCTCGCCGGAGAGCGGATCGTCGACATCGTGCCAGACATCGGGTTTCACCATCGTGCGGCGGAAAAAATGGGCGAACGCCAGACCTGGCACACCTATATCCCGTACACGGACCGAATCGATTATCTCGGGGGAGTCATGAACGAGCTGCCCTACCTCCTCGCCGTCGAGCGGCTCGCAGGCATTCGCGTGCCGGCTCGGGCTGAGGTCATCCGGGTCATGCTCGCGGAACTGTTTCGGATCGCGAGTCACTTGGTCTGGTACGGCACCTTCGCTCAAGACGTGGGACAGCTGTCGCCGGTCTTTTACATGTTCACGGACCGCGAGCGGATCTTTCGCATCATTGAGGCGATTACCGGCGGGCGCATGCATCCGGGCTGGTTCCGCATCGGAGGAGTGGCCCACGATCTGCCGGTGGGATGGACTCATCTCGTCCGTGAATTCCTGGAGTACTTGCCGTCTCGATTGAGCGAATACGACGATCTCGTTCTACGCAACCCCATTTTTCAGGCGCGGACCAAGGGCGTGGGTCGCTACTCCACCCAAGAAGCCATCGACTGGGGCGTGACCGGCCCCGGCTTACGCGCCACCGGATTCAGCTGGGATTTTCGGAAAACCCAGCCCTATTCCGGTTATGAGCAATTCGACTTTGACGTGCCGACGGCGGTCAATGGAGACTGTTACGACCGTGGCCTCGTGCGAGTCGAGGAAATGCGACAAAGCCTCCGCATCATCGGACAATGCCTGGAATACATGCCGGAAGGGCCGACAAAAGCCGACCACCCGCTCGCGACTCCGCCGAACAAGGATCGAACGCTGCAGGATATCGAAACCCTCATTCATCACTTTCTCGCCGTCAGCTGGGGTCCCGCGATTCCCGCGGGAGAGGTCATGGCGAAGGTCGAAGCCACAAAGGGATGCAATGCGTACTATTTGATCAGCGATGGAGCGCCCTGGCCGTATCGAGTCCGCATCCGCACCCCGTCGTTCCCGCATATCCAGATGGTCCCGTTGATTTCAAAGGGGCATTTGCTGGCGGATCTCTTGGCGATCCTGGGAAGCGTGGATTTTGTCCTGGCGGATGTAGACCGGTAGCGGAAGGGACGAGACGCGGCGTCCGACGTTCACGAGTTATTGACCGATGAGCAGAGACGAAAAGATCCGATCGATGTTGACGGAGGAAGAGAAGGGAATGATCGACGAGGAATTGTCTCACTACCCCACTACACGGGCCGGCGGGATCGAAGCGTTAAAGATCGTCCAGCGCCGTCGAGGGTGGATCTCCGACGACCTGTTGCTGGCGGTCGCGCACCATGTGGGAATGGCGCCCGCCGAGCTGGATCGTTCGGCGACTTTCTATAACCTCATCTTCCGACGGCCGATCGGTCGGCATGTGGTGCTTGTCTGCGACAGTGTGTCCTGTTGGCTCATGGGCGCGGACCGTCTGCGCGATCGGCTGCGGCACCGATTAGGCGTCGGAGCCGGCGAGACCACGGCCGACGGCCGCTTCACCGTGCTGCCGAATGTCTGTCTGGGAGCCTGTGATCGTGCGCCGGCGGTAATGATTGATGAGACGTTGCATGGACCCTTGACGGAGGATGAATTGGACCGACTCTTGGATTCGCAGATGCCGTGAGCAACCCGATGAATGATGATCGACCGTTAACCGGACAGATTCGTCGCCACGGTCCGCCGCCGACCCTCTCGGAATACGAAGATTGCGGCGGATATGCACCGGTCCGCACGATGCTGTCCCACATGACACCGGAGGACGTTCAGCAGGAAGTCATGAATTCCAACCTGCGTGGGCGCGGAGGCGCCGGTTTTCCTACCGGGCAAAAATGGAGCTTCGTCCCGATGGGAGCCGATGCGCCTCGTCCCAAATATCTCGTCGTCAACGCCGACGAGATGGAGCCGGGAAGTTTTAAAGATCGCCTGCTGCTCGAAGGTCATCCTCATCGATTGATCGAAGGCATCATCATCGCGGCCTATGCGATTCAAGCCGAGTGTGCTTATGTGTTCGTGCGGTGGGCCTATCACCCGTCCGTGATCGCACTCGGGCGAGCCATCCGTGAAGCGCGCGAGACGGGACTCCTCGGCCACAACCTTCTCGGCTCGGGTTTTAGCTTGACGGTCCATGTCCACACCAGCGCGGGGCGGTACATTTGCGGAGAAGAAACGGCGCTCTTGAACGCGTTGGAAGGACATCCGGTCATCCCTCGATCCAAACCACCCTATCCGCAAGTCTGCGGTCTCTGGGGCAAGCCGACCATCGTGCAGAACGTGGAAACCGTCTGCAATCTTCCTCACATACTCGCCCATGGCGCGAAGTGGTTCAGAAATCTGGGAAAGGGCAAGGACGCAGGAACCAAGCTCTACGCCGTCAGCGGGCGTGTGAAACAGCCTGGCGTGTGGGAACTTCCGATCGGAACATCGATGCGCGAGATTCTGGAGCACCATGCCGGGGGCATGCAAGAAGGCTACGCCTTTCGCGCCATGCAACCGGGAGGAGGATCGACCGGATTTCTCACCGAAGACCATCTGGATTTGGCGATGGACTTTGACTCGCTGTCGTCGGTCGGAAGCCGTCTCGGCACAGGAACGGCGATCGTGTTGGACGATCGCACCTGTCCCGTCGGCTTTGTTCGAAACCTCGAGCACTTCTTTGCTCAAGAATCCTGTGGTTGGTGTACCCCTTGTCGGGACGGATTACCCTGGGTCGAGCGCCTCCTTGCCGACATCGATAATGGAAACGGACGCCCACAGGATGTGGAAATCCTCGAGCGTCATGTGACGTTGTTAGGTCCCGGCAGGACCTATTGCGCGCATGCGCCCGGAGCGATGGAGCCCCTGAAAAGCGCGCTCCGGTATTTTCGTTCGGATTTCGACCGGCACATTCACGACCAGCGTTGCCCCTGGAAATCCCAGGGGACGGAGGCCTGATCACAGGTGACTAAGGGAAACACCGATTCCATCACAATCCACGTCGACGGTCGATCCGTTCAGGCGGATCCTCAACGAAACCTATTGGAGAGCTGCCTCTCGCTGGGCTTCGACCTCCCGTACTTTTGTTGGCATCCCGCCATGGGCTCAGTCGGCGCCTGTCGACAATGCGCGGTCAAACAATTCAAGGACGAATCCGACCAGGCCGGGCGGATCGTGATGGCCTGCATGACTCCCTCGGCGGAGGGAACGCGCATCTCGATCGAGGACTCTGAGGCGCGGGAGTTCCGCGCGAGCGTGATCGAATGGCTGATGTTGAATCATCCCCATGATTGTCCGGTCTGCGACGAGGGCGGCGAATGCCATCTCCAGGACATGACCGTCATGACGGGCCACGTGTCTCGTCGTTACCGAGAATCGAAACGAACCTATCGCAATCAGGACCTGGGACCCTTCGTCACCCATGAGATGAATCGGTGCATCCAGTGTTACCGCTGCGTTCGGTTCTACCGCGACATCGCCGGTGGGGAAGACCTGAATGTATTCGGTTCGCGCGATCGACTGTATTTCGGCCGGATGACAGACGGGACGCTCGAAAGCGAATTCAGCGGCAACTTGGTGGAGGTCTGTCCCACCGGCGTCTTTACGGACAAAACCCTCTCCCGCCATTACGCAAGAAAATGGGACATGCAGAGCACTCCGTCGATCTGCAGCCACTGTAGCGTAGGGTGCAACGTGCACCTGTCCGAGCGAGCTGGAATCATGCGGAGGGTCACCAATCGATACCATAGCCGCATCAATGGATATTTCTTGTGCGACCGCGGCCGGTTCGGGTATGAATACGTCAATCATCCCCAGCGCCTTCGTCGCCCGGCAGTCCGCGCGTCCCGAGAGAACTCCGTTTCCTTAATCCCGCTCATGCCCGCCGAGGCGCTTGCGCAGCTTGGTGTGCGCCTGGCTCAAAAGAAAAGAATCGTCGGCGTCGGTTCGCCCAGGGCGTCGCTCGAATCCAACTACGCGTTGAGAACGCTGGTCGGCGGCGAGCATTTTTTCAGCGGGATGTCCGAGGTCGAACACCACCACGCGTCGCTCATTCTCCGAGTGCTCAAGGGCGGACCTGCTCCGAGCTGGTCGGTTCAAGAAGTCGAACAAGCGGATGCGGCACTGATCCTGGGGGAAGACCTCGGGCACACCGCACCTCGACTGGCGCTGGCGCTGCGCCAGTCGGTGCGCAACCAGCCGATGGAACAACTCGAGCGACTGAACATTCCCCGTTGGCAAGATAGCGCCGTGCGCACCGCGTTGCATGGTCAGAAGGGACCCCTGTACATCGGCACAGTCGCCGGCACGTCTCTCGATGACGTGGCCACTCGTACGTTTCGTGGGGCACCCAACGACATCGCCCGACTGGGATGCGCCGTGGCGCATAAGATCTATCCGGACTCTCCGAAAAGCTCTGAACTCTCGCTCAGTGAAGCCGATCTGATCCGTGAGATCGCCGAGGCGCTGGCTTCGGCGAAGCGTCCGGTCGTGGTGGCAGGCACCGGAACGGGGGAAGCATGGGTCATCAAAGCCGCCGCGAACGTGGCCTGGGCCTTGCGCCGCAGAGGCGTCGCAGCCGGCATCGCCTTCGCCCTTCAGGAATGTAATACGTTGGGCGTTGCTCTGCTCGACGGTAGAAGTCTCGATCGAACGGCTACGACCGGAGCGGATCGGAATCGTGATGCGATGATCATTCTGGAGAACGATCTGCGCCGTCGTCTGGAGAAGCCGACCCTTGATCGTTGGCTGGAGCAGTTCGATCCGGTAATCGTGATCGATCATGTCGATGAGGCCGTTCCCGATCACGCCGATTTCGTCTTTCCCGCGGCCCCCATCGCGTGCAGCGACGGCACTCTTGTGAATAATGAGGGCTGCGCCCAACGGTTCTTCTCCGCCATGCCGAAGGAGCCGGATGTCGAGGAAAGTTGGCGGTGGATACGCGATATTGCTCGACACGCATCGCGGGATTCCTTCCAATCAATGTCGAATTGGAACCGCCTCGAAGATATTCACGACGCGATCGCCGGGGAATTCCCGCTCTTACGCCGCATCGGAGAAACGGCCCCGCCTGCGCCGTTCAGGATCTGGGACCAAAAAATTCCACGCGCTCCTCATCGGTTCAGCGGGCGCACCGCGCTTCCCATGCTTGAAACGATCCATGAGCCTCAGCCGCCTGATGACCCTGAGAGCCCATTGGCGTTTTCGATGGAAGGGACACCGAGACAACCACCCTCCCCGCTCATTCCGTTCTTCTGGGCCTCCCGCTGGAACTCCAATGAAGCGGTCAACAAGTTTCAGGATGAAATCGGCGGACCGCTCCGCAACGAAAACCCCGGCGTCAGATTATTCGACGCGCAATCCCGCAGGGTCATCCCGTTCTTCGAGAATGCGCCCCCTCGTTGCGACCGCCGGAACAATCAACTGCTCCTCGTGCCGATTCCCCGATTGTTCGGCGCGGAAGAATTGAGCGCTCGAAGCTCCGCGATCCGCGAACGGATTCCGCAAGCCGCCGTCGTGCTCAATCCCCGAGACGCGGATCGGCTCGGTGTGCGGAAGGGGCACGCCATCGACATCACTGCGCCGGGTCTCGTACGACGCCTCCCGGTCGAGACGGACGAGACCATGGCCGGAGGTGTCGCGGGACTCCTCGTCGTCGGGGACGGAGCCTATGTCACGCTTCCCGCTTGGGTGACGCTGAGGAGAGCACCGTCCACATGAAAGCGCTGCCGTTCATCGTGCTCCTCTTGGGCTCGCTCCTGACGATCAGTGCGCTTCTCATCTGGGTGGAGCGACGGCTCTTGGGACAGTGGCAAGAACGCTACGGCCCCAATCGTGTAGGACCCGGGGGAATTCTCCAAACGGCGGCCGATGTCATCAAGCTCTTGACGAAGGAGGATTGGATTCCTCCCTTCGCCGACAAAACGGTGTTCATTCTGGCGCCGGCCGTGGTGGTGTCCGCCGTGCTGTTGTCGTTCGCCGTCGTGCCGTTCGGGCCTTCGCTGGTCGTGGCCGACCTCAACATCGGCATCTTGTTCCTTTTGGCCGTGTCGTCTTTGAGCGCCTACAGCATCGTCCTGGCGGGTTGGGCGTCGAACAGCAAATACGCGTTGATCGGCGGACTCCGCGGAGCGGCTCAGATGTTCAGTTATGAAGTCTACATGGGGCTTTCGCTCATGGGGGTCGTCATGCTCGCCGGATCCTTCCGGCTACGCGACATCGTGGAGGCTCAGCAGAATCTCTGGTTCTGCATTCCACAATTGCTTGGAGTCGGCATTTTTTTCATCGCGGCCTTGGCGGAAACACACCGTCTCCCATTCGATATTCCTGAGGCCGAGGCGGAGCTCGTCGCGGGCTACCACACGGAGTATTCAGGCATGAAATTCGGCCTGTTTTTTCTCGGTGAATACCTCGGCATCGTGCTGATGTCGTCGCTCATCGTGATCCTCTTCTTCGGCGGATGGCAAGGTCCGTGGTTGCCGCCGCTCGTCTGGTTTGGGACGAAGACGGTCGTGGTCATGATGCTGTTCCTCCTCATGCGGGCGACGTTCCCGAGGCCTCGGTTCGATCAGTTGATTGCGTTTGGATGGACGATCATGTTGCCGGCGACGCTGATCAATCTCCTCGTGACGGCCGCCGTGATTCTTATGAACCGGCACGACGTGTCGTGAGAAGGGTAACGTGGATGAAACTGCTGATGCCCAGCCTGAAAGCCGTTTGGCGAGTGTTCGCGCGACTGTTCAAGCGTCCGGTGACGATTCAATATCCTGACCAGCCTATCCCTGTTTCTTCGCGATGGCGCGGGCGCATCATCCTGTCCCGTGATCCGGACGGTGAAGAACGGTGTGTCGCCTGTTACCTCTGCTCCGTCGCATGCCCGGTGGATTGCATCGCGCTCCAGGCGACGGAGGACACGCAGGGTCGTCGGTATCCGGAATGGTTTCGCATCAATTTTTCACGATGCATTTTTTGCGGCTACTGTGAAGAGGCTTGTCCGACGTATGCGATCCAACTCATCCAGGATTTCGAGATGAGCGAATATCGACGAACGAGTCTCGTGTATGAGAAGGACGATTTGTTGATCTCCGGGACCGGCAAGTATCCCGAGTATAACTTCTACCGGGTCGCCGGGGTGGCGATCAGCGGCAAGGACAAGGGGGGTGCGCAGCGCGAAAGCCCGCCGGTGGATGTTCGGAGCCTTCTGCCATGACGGTGTTGTTTTATCTTTCAGCCTCCGTGGCGGTCCTGGCCACTCTGCTGTTCGTCGTCGCGTCCAATACCGTCCATGCATTGCTGAACCTGATCGTCTCGTTCGTCGCGATTGCGTTGATCCTGCTTCTGTTGGGCGCTCCTTTCGCCGCCGCCTTGGAGATCATCATCTATGCCGGCGCCATCATGGTGTTGTTCGTGTTCGTGATCATGATGCTCCACATGGGTCCCACATCGGTGGACCAGGAACGCCGCCGACTGGGGTTCCGGATCTGGTGGGGCCCTGCGGTGCTCGCCCTGATTCTTGTGGCGGAGGTGGGGTTCCTGATCGTGACGGGAGGGGTCACGGCCGAATCCGGACCTCGTCCGGTTGGTCCCAAAGAGGTCGGCCTTGTGCTGCTCGGTCCGTATGTGCTGGGTGTGGAGCTGGCCTCTATCCTCCTGCTTCCAGGAATTCTCGGGGCCTACTATCTCGGACGGCGTCGGAGGGAGGGCCCATGAGCGGCCCGCTGGTGGTGCACACGATGATGTTGGCCGGAATTCTCTTCGCCTTCGGCCTGATCGGATTCCTCGCGCGGCGCAATGTGTTGTTCATGCTGATGTCGGTAGAAGTCATGCTCAACGCCGCAGGTCTCGGGTTCATCGCGGCCGGCGCCCGATGGGGACAGGCCGATGGGCAAATCATGTTTATGTTCATTCTGACGCTGGCTGCGGCGGAAGTGCCCGTCGCGCTCGCGCTGGTGCTGCAGGTGCATCGCCGAATCCGTACGCTGGACGCCGATGCAGTTACACTGATGGCGGGATGACCATGCTCGACTGGTTCTGGACGATCCCAGCTGTGCCTCTGGTCGGATTTCTCATCCTGACGCTCGGCCCATCGTTGCCACGCGCGATGGTCTCCGGGATTGCTCTCGGAACATCGGCACTGGCGGCCGGGCTGGCGGCCTCCCTCGCCGTCACGCTCCTGCATCAGGGATTTCATCCCGTCGGACATACGCAGGCCCTCTGGACCTGGATGGATCTCGCCGGGTTCACCCCGCGTATAGCCCTGTACGTCGACGCGCTGTCGATGACGATGGTCATGATCATCACCGGAGTCGGAGTCCTTGTCCAGCTCTACGCGACGGAGTACATGTCCGACGACTCTGATTACCAGCGGTTCTTTGCGTATATGAGCCTGTTCGTCGGCGCCATGCTCGTGCTGGTGCTGGCGGACAATTTTCTTCTGCTCTTTCTCGGGTGGGAAGGCGTGGGTCTGTGCAGTTATCTCTTGATCGGGTTCTGGTATCGCGATCTGCTCAACGGTCTGGCGGCTCGGAAGGCGTTCATCGTGAACAGGATCGGTGACACAGCTATGATCGTCGGTCTCTGTTTGTTGTTTACGGAGCTGGGAACGCTGGAGATTCAAGCGGTGCTCCGGCAGGCGGCGTTACAGTGGACGATCGGCCATCCGATGGCGATCGCAGCCACCGCACTTCTGCTGGGGGCCGCCGTCGGCAAATCCGCACAGATTCCGCTGCAGGTCTGGTTACCGGATGCGATGGCCGGACCCACGCCGGTCAGCGCGCTGATTCATTCCGCCACGATGGTGACGGCCGGGGTGTATTTGATCGCGAGGACCCATACGCTCTTCGCTCTTGCGCCGGCGACGCAGACGGCCATCGTCGTCATCGGAACGACGACGATGTTGTTCGCCGCCTCAAGCGCGCTGGTTCAACGGGATATCAAACGCATCTTCGCGTACTCCACCATCAGCCAACTGGGCTACATGTTCATGGCTCTGGGCGTCGGCGCGGCCGGAACGGCGATCTTTCACCTCTTTACCCACGCCTGTTTCAAGGCGCTCCTCTTCCTAGTGGCTGGAGCGCTCATGTTCAGTCTTCATCATGAAAAAGACCTTTTGAACATGGGAGGACTACGACGGGATCTTCCTTTTGTTTTCTGGGCGGCCGTCATCGGGGCCGCCTCGCTTTCGGGCCTTCCCTTCATCACGGCGGGATTTTTCAGCAAAGACCAGATCCTTCTCCAGGCGTGGCGTTCGCCGAGCGGAGGCCTATGGTTGCTGACCGCAGGCTTACTCGGCAGCATGTTGACCGCCCTCTACAGTTTCCGGGTGGTGTTCCTGGCATTCTTCGGCGACAAGCACAGCGAGGTCACACGATCTCCGGGATGGAGGATGACCGTTCCGATGGGGGTATTGGCCGCCCTATCCCTCGGCGTCGGTTGGCTGGGGTGGTCCGCGCGAGCGGAGGAACCTTCCTGGTTCCTTCGGCTGATGGACACCGCCATGCCGGTGCACCAACCGTATCTCGTCACGGATGCGCAGGCCGGCACGATCGCGCTCCTGGCTTCGGGCGCCGCGTTGCTGGGCACGGGTTTAGCCTATCTGATGTACATGCAGCGACCGGCGGTACTCGAATCTGTGGGTGAGACGGAGGCTGTTCAGACGATCCGTCGATTCCTGCTTCGTGGATGGGGCTTCAATTGGGTCTACCGATGGACGATCCAAAAACCCTTTGGATATCTCGCCCGTACGGCGAAGGTCGATATTTTGGATCAAGGCTATGAGCGCTTGATCATGCGTCCCTTTCTTTGGATCGCCGATATCAACCGGGACGATGCGCTGGATCGTGTCTACGGAGGGCTCACCCGATTGGTGGAACAGTCGGCCGTCACGGCCGGCCGTCTGCAGACCGGTCAAGTCCGATGGTACTCCACGGTCTTGGTCGCCGGCGCCCTCGGCCTGGCGGGATTCGCGGTGCTCTCATGATCTTGCTCTTGTTGATCGCGCTGCTGATGCTCGGCGGCCTCATCGCGTGGGTTTCAGAGCGGGCCGGATCAAACTGGCCCCGCTGGGTCACCCTTGGAACCACGTTCGTCGGTCTCTGCGCGATTGGGGTCGATACCGTTCCTCATCTTATCGGTCACGTTGAACTGCCGTCGAATCCCTGGCTACGGGAATACTCTGTGCCGTGGATCCCGCGGTTCGGCATCGGCCTCCACCTCGCGATGGACGGCTTGGGGTTTTTGCTCATCGGTCTGACACTCGTGCTGGGGATGGTCGCCGTCATCGCGTCCTGGACGGACATCACCACCGGCATCGGATTTTTTCATTTCAATCTGCTCTGGGTGTTGGCCGGGATCGTGGGGGTTTTCGTCGCGATGGACCTGTTTCTGTTCTTCGTCTTCTGGGAATTGATGCTGGTCCCGATGTACCTCTTGATCAGTCTTTGGGGCCATGAGCGTCGATCGTATGCCGCGACAAAATTCTTTCTGTTCACGCAGGCCGGCGGGTTGCTGATGTTGATCTCGATTCTCGCGCTATCGGTCGTGCATTACCGTCAGACCGGCATCGCGACGTTCGATTATTCCGCTCTGTTGGGGACTTCGCTCCCTCCGGAAACGGAGTTTTGGCTGATGTTGGGGTTTTTCGCCGCATTTGCGGTGAAGCTGCCGGTGGTCCCGTTGCATCCATGGCTGCCCGACGCTCATACCGAAGCTCCCACCGGAGGCAGTATCATTCTCGCCGGGGTGTTGTTGAAAACCGGCGCCTACGGCCTCTTGCGGTTTGCCATCCCCCTCTTCCCAAACGCCTCGGAAACCTTCGCGATCGTGGCCATGACGCTGGGCGTGGTGGGGATTCTCTATGGCGCGTTGTTGGCGTTCGCGCAGACCGACTTTAAGCGGCTCGTGGCCTACAGCAGCGTCGCCCACCTTGGGTTTGTCCTGCTCGGGGTCTACGCCGGCAATCTGCACGCGCGGCAAGGAGCGATCATGGCGATGGTCGCTCACGGTCTCAGCACGGGAGCGCTGTTCATGATTGCCGGCCTCCTGCAGGAACGTCTCCATACGCGCGACCTGAGACGCATGGGCGGATTGTGGCCGGTCGTTCCCAAATTGAGCGGGGTGACGCTCGTCTTCTCCATGGCCTCCCTCGGCATCCCGGGATTGGCAAACTTCATCGGAGAGTTCCTCGTCTTGCTGGGCACCTATCGCGTCAATATTCCTCTGGCGATTCTTGCGACGATCGGCGTCGTGGGAGCCGCATTGTATTCGTTAATCCTCATTCAGCGGGCTTTTCACGGGGAGAACACCGAAGGCTGGAAGGTGCCGGATCTCGGCGCAGCCCAGTTCGCCACCCTCGGCGCGATGATCCTGTTGAGCCTGACTCTCGGGCTCTACCCGCAACCTCTTCTCAATGCCTCAAGGCCTGCGATCGCGCGGATTCAAACGTGGGGGTCCCAGACCGACACACAGGACACCCCCGCCGCCCTCGAACACGAAGCCTCGGACCTTGCCACTCCCGCGCCGTCGGGTCGATGATCATGACTCTCAACGACATCATCGCGTTGCTGCCTGCCCTCATACTGGCGGCTGGTGCGCTCGTCATTATGCTGTTGGCCGCGTGGAACCGCCCTCACGGCATGGTGAATCGGACGGTGGCGACCGTGCAGGCATTGGCGTTAGGGGGCGTGCTCCTCGCGTCGAATGTGATTCCACGCCAAGCCACTGCGCTCTTCCTGGTGGATGAGTTTGCGCTCTTTTATATTGCGCTCATTCTCCTCGGCGGCGTGTTGGTGACGATCCTCTCACATGGATACCTTGATGGCCAGCTGGACCGGCACAATGAATACTATGCGCTACTCTTGCTCGCCTCATTGGGAGGAGTAGTGTTGGCGATGTCTGTTCATGGAGCCTCTTTGTTTTTGGGCCTGGAATTGCTGAGCGTCTCCCTCTATACCCTGCTTTCCTACGCTCGGGAGGACCCGCGCGCGCTGGAAGCCGGGATCAAGTATCTGCTCCTTTCGGCTGTCGCATCGGCGTTTCTCCTTTTGGGATTAGCACTGCTCTACTTTCTTACCGGCGAGCTGATTTTTTCCGCCCTGCGCCCTCCCCTGGCCGATGACGGGCCAAGTCGCGCGGTGTGCCTGGCCGGCCTGGCTCTGATTCTCACCGGCATCGGATTTAAGCTGGCGGTGGTGCCCTTTCATATGTGGGCGCCCGACGTCTACCAGGGCGCCCCAACGCCGGTAGCCGCATTCGTGGCGACCATCTCGAAGATCGCCGTGGTCGCGCTTCTCCTCCGTGCCTTGTTCCACATGGGCGCGTTAAACGACAAGGCTGTGACAGACGCCCTCAGTGTCTTAGCGGTTGCGTCCATGTTCGCGGGAAACATGTTGGCTCTGCTCCAAGACAATGTGAAGCGCCTGCTGGCCTATTCCTCGATCGCGCACCTGGGATACCTGCTCGTGGCGGTCATCGCGGGCGGCGCGCTGGGAGCGGAAGCGGTCGGCTTTTACGTCGCCGCCTATCTGGTGACGATGCTCGGCATCTTCGGGGTTCTGACTCTTCTGTCAAAGCCCTATGTCGAGGCGGAACGAGTGGAGGATCTCCGAGGATTATTGTGGCGGGACCCTCCCGCCGGTGCGATCTGGGTCATCGCCGTCCTTTCTCTGGCCGGTGTGCCGCTGACAGCCGGATTCGTCATCAAGTTCTATGTGGTCGTGGCAGGCCTGTCGAGCGATCGATGGCTGTTGGTGCTGTTCTT
Organism: uncultured Nitrospira sp.; assembly: GCA_902500755.1. Taxonomy (GTDB): domain Bacteria; phylum Nitrospirota; class Nitrospiria; order Nitrospirales; family Nitrospiraceae; genus Nitrospira_D. Next base: position 4,502 of record CABVRV010000005.1, on the reverse strand, counting down.
CGTCTTGAACAGCGTGATCGGGCTCTTCTATTACCTCAACTTGATCCGCGTCGCCTTGGCGAGAGATTCCGAATCCTCTGATGGACAGAGACAAGCGCTTGCTCCGAGGTGGACTTGGTCCGATGGGGTCGTGATGGCAACTCTCATTCTTGCCATTGTCTGGTTGGGTGTCTATCCGATTCCCTTTATCGACTTGATCGAGCATACGACGGCGGTCTTGGTGGCTGCCGACTAAGCGATCCTGGTCTGGGCAGGGATTCCCTGGATCATCGGCCTGCTCGTCGGCAACGTGGGCGCCTCTGCCGTCATCGCGACCTATGAAGACACCGAAGCTTCTGCGCTCATTTTGGCGGTTTTTGATTTCGCTGCACATGAGCAGTGGGCGCAGCACCAGCCCTATGACGCGGCGACCCCATGATCGCCTTCGCCGCCATTCACCGCGCTGAATCGACTCACTAGGGTCTCCACCAGTAGTGCTGCGTGAGGTCCATGGTTATGCTGAAGCACTCTTATGAACCCGGTCATCGTCCGCCATGATCCATCAATGATCCATGATGGTGAATCGTCGGATCGTCGTAGACAATCGTCACGCTAGGAGTCAGGAGGAGAAGTCCATATGGAATATGATTCTCTTATCGCCGGAACGATAACGGGCGAAGAGTTCGATGCGATGAGGGTGTTGGCGCGACCAGCGCAACCACTCCGTGAGCCGAACCTCATTCCTCACCCGCGTCTGAATGCATTGCGCCGTCTCGGTACGACGAAGATCTATGCCGACACGGCCGACGTCAGAGAGCTGCAAGGAGTCATCTCAATCGACGAGTCCTCGATCTATTCCGACGTGGACGGCAATACCATCAACCAACCGCTCGTGCACAAAGTCATCCGAAAGTATCTCGACCAGTGGGACCCGCAGACCTGTTCCGATCGCTTCGGTTTTTCGGTCAACAAACCGGTCACGCTTGAGCGAACCGCGCTCTGTTATGCGATCCTCTGCGCCAAGATCGGAAACGATTTTGATCATCGTTTCGCCGGCCGCAGATCGTGGGAGGTCAGCCTTCAACTTCACATGGGCCTGACGAAATTTCCAAATCTCGCAAAGGACATCGCCCGATGGATTCATCGGATGGCCCCGGCGGCCATCATCAAAGTTCCTTTCGTTCCCTACGCTCCCGAATGTTTCATCGTGGCCCGCGATCTCGAGCGTGAGGGCATACCCGTGAACTTCACCTCGACCTTCTCCGCCCGGCAGGTGGTCGCGGCGGCGCTCCTCTGCGACGTAACCAGAACCAACATTTTCCTTGGTCGTCTTGACCAAGGGCTCGAAGCCTCTTTGCTCGGCGCTCACGTGAGCCTGGAATCACAACGGGTCTTACGGCAGCTCCGCCATGCCCTCGGAGTGAAAACGCTCCTGATCGTCGCCAGCATACGGAACTGGGACACCTTCGTTCATACGGCCGGGTGCGACGTGTATACGGCCCCGGTGAATGTGCTTCGGCACTGGATGAGGCAAGAGCAGATCGCCCCGGAGGAGGTAACGTCACGGCTCGACCACTCCTACGACGATCGTCTCGGCACATCCGCTCGCGTTCTATCCCTGCTCGGAACCGAACGAATCGCGAGACTGTATGATGTCGAGCCGTCCTTCATCGAGTTCCTTCAGACATTCGGATCGACTCAGGAATGGCGGGAGCTCAACGACGCCGAAACCCTGTTCAAACGCTTTGAGGAGGCAGGGTATGGCGATATGTTCTATAGCCCACGGCAGGATGATTGGGCGGAAATTCGTCGAGGGAAGGTCCCTGACCTGAACGGCTCACTCACACAACGCCTTCCGCTCGACACTCTGTACAGCTTGCTCGCGGACGCAGACTTCGAGAAACATCAAGAGGAGATGGATGGCCAAATCACGCGCCACTTATACCGATAACCCGCGCGATAACATGCGAGTCGATCAACGGCCGGCGTTCGCGGTGCCGTAAGGCCTGATTGTCGAACCAAACACCGAGGTGATCCATGCAACTTCCAGAATCCTATCTTTCCCTCGTCGGTCGCGTCTTGATCGGGCTCATTTTCGTCATGTCGGGTATCAATAAAATACTCACGCCTGAGGCGACACAGCAGTACATGGCGTCGCATGGATTGAACACGCTCACGACGGCACTCTACGTCGCGGCCATCGTGGTCGAGGTGGGAGCCGGAGCATGCCTCTTTGTCGGGTATCAGACCAGGCGGGCCGCTTCACTCCTCCTGTTCTTTATGATCCCAACAACATTGCTCTTTCATACGAACTTCGCTGATCAGAATCAGATGATTCACTTTCTCAAGAACTTGTCGATGAGCGGAGGGCTACTGTACGTGATGATCTATGGCGCGGGACGGATCAGTCTGGACGCTCGAGAACGGATCCGTCATGGACTCACCGTCACGGTCCCTCGAACGTGACGGGCTCCACGAAGAACGCTCGAATCTGCTCGGAAGCTGACGATCACTCAGGAGTCCCCCGGCAGCGCAGGAATACCTGCAGTGTGCGATCGTTGTTTGCAAGAACGTCAGGACGCAAGACTAAAGCCGGTTGTCTTCGAGGCGACGGTCCAGATCATAGGCCGCGCTAATCAACGCCAGATGCGTGAAGGCTTGTGGGAAATTTCCCAAATGGTTGTTGCTGCGGCTTAACTCTTCGGCATACAGCCCAAGATGATTGGCATACCCGAGCATTTTCTCAAAGAGGAGACGCGCTTTATGCAGATCGCCGGCACGGGACAGACACTCCACATACCAGAACGAGCACAAGGAAAAGGTGCCTTCCCCGCCTGCCAGCCCATCGGTCTCCCGGGCTTGCCCGTCATAGCGATACACAAGGGAGTCCTCGACGAGATGCTGCTCCACGGCCTTCATGGTCGAGAGCCAGCGGGGATCGGTCGGTCCGATAAATTTGACCAGGGGCATCAAGAGACAGGATGCGTCCAGCGACCGGCTGCCCTTATATTGAGTGAATGTCGCGCGTTCGGCATCCCAGAATTCCGTCATGATTTCAGAAAAAATGGCATCGCGACCTCGTATCCATCGGTCGGTGGGCGCAGGGAAGGAACGTTTCTGTGCTAAACGGATACCTCGATCAAGTGCGACCCAGCACATCAATCGCGAGCTGAGCCACTCCTGTGTCTGCCCGCGGACTTCCCAAATGCCCTGTCCCGTCTGTCGCCAATTCTCACACACCCAGTCGATGAGCCGAGTCAGGTGACGCCAGAGATCGTATGGGATCGGGGTCCCGTATTTGTTGTAAAGATAGACGGCATCCATGAGCGCGCCGTAGAGGTCGAGTTGGAGTTGAAGATAGGCGTCGTTGCCGATTCGGACCGGTGAGGAGCCCCGGTATCCCTGCCAGTGCTTCAAGTCAGTTTCGTGCAGTTCTTTTTGTCCGCTGATCCCGTAGACGACCTGCAGAGATCCATCCCATTCCTGCGCGGCGCATCGTTCTTCGATCCAATGCATGAACGCCGCCGCTTCTTCCGTGTAACCGAGCCGAAGGAAAGCATAGATCGTAAAAGTCGCATCACGAATCCAGGTATATCGATAATCCCAGTTTCTCGTTCCACCGATTTCTTCCGGGAGGCCGAACGTCGGAGCGGCGACCACCGCGCCCGTGGGTCGGTACGTCAGCAGTTTGAGGGTGAGCGCGGACCGAGTCACCATCTCGCGCCAACGGCCACGATAGGTCGAGCGTCCCGCCCATCCACGCCAGAAATTTAGGGTGCGTTTGAAGGCCTCGGACACTTCATGGTCATCAACCCGGCCTGTCGGGGCATCCAACTCGGCGTCCTCCAGAATGAACGATGCATGCTCTTCCGTCGTGAGCCGAAACTCCGCCGTCGCCTTACCGTTTCGCGCGTGCATCGGGATCGAACCCCGAAGCCGCAGCGTAACCTTGTGATCGCCTTCAGCCCTAAACAGGATTTCGTTATCCCCATGCCGCAAGACTTTGTGGCTGCCTCGGCCATAATCGAAACTGGGCGCGCAGACCATGCGAAACTGCGCCGTCCCATGAACCATTTTGATTCGACGAATCAGTTGATGAGCGTGATCCTGCTCCTCAACGGGCATCAGATCGGATAACTCGACGACACCCTCATCGAAATAGAATCGCGTCAGAAGAATGTTGGAGTCCGGGAGGTAGAACTGGGACCGTCGATTCGGCGCCTGCAGGGGGTTGATTCGGAAGTAGCCGCCGCGTTCGGGATCCAACAACGATGCGAAGATCGCGGGTGAATCGAACGATGGGAAACTCATGAAGTCGACGGCGCCGTCCATCGCCACGAGTGCCACGGTATGGAGATCGCCGATGATCCCGTGATTCTCAATCGGTGGAAACGAATCCGTGAACGGAGGGCGGGGGATACGCCGTTTGGGTCTGGCGCGGGTCAATGGCTTCTCCAATGGTGAACCACCAGCGCCATTTCTATCGAATCCTATCCCACAGGCAACTGGGCGAAACCCTAGCC
>CABVRV010000004.1 GCA_902500755.1 uncultured Nitrospira sp. | reverse complement strand
TCGATCAGCAGCGTGGCGGACGTGGTCGGCAATCAAGTAGTACATCGCAAGCAATGGGGCGTAGATGATATCGGTGTGGCACAAAGGTGTCGTGAAAAGGCTGAGAGTATTGAAGGGACTCGCGGGAAGTCACATAACCACAGCGATTTTCACACTTCGTTTTTGTGGGCATTGGCATGAGGATTGAATCTTCTCAAGTCGGGTGCGAATGAGGAGTCGTGTGGTGCGGACGGATGTTTTCTTGACAGGAATTCAAGGGCGTTGGTATAGTTTGGCGATTTTACCTCACGTTTGAGATTAAAAGAATGGGAAGGTGAGTCAGCGGCCCAGGTCGCATGAGGGCCGGTGGGTTTAACACAAAGGAGGATGTGTGATGGGGTATCTGTCCAAGTTTTTGAGTATCAGCGCGGCGCTAATGCTCCTCTCGGTCTCAGTGGTGGGAGCTGAAGAAAAAGATCCATTGAAGCCGCGAGTTCCGGCTGATCAGATGGCCGATGCAAAAGGTATGAAGAATAAGTTCGAGGGTGATGCGGACAGCATCGCCAAAGGTAAGGCGCTGTATGAAGGCAAGGGCACCTGCTTCAATTGTCATGGCAAGGCTGGTGACGGACAGGGTGAAGCCGGCAAGATTCTCAACCCCAGCCCACGAGATTTTACGAACTGCAAGTTCCACAAGAAGCGGAAAGACGGCGAACTCTTCTGGGTCATCAAGAACGGCAGCCCTGGTACGGGCATGGTGTCCTTGATTCCTGCTGCGATCACTGAAGACGAAGCGTGGCATATCATCAATTACGAGCGCAGCTTCTGTAAGAAGGACTAGCCTAGTCCCTGATTAGGTTCATATGAGTCGACTTGGAAGGGTGGGGAGACAACTCTCCACCCTTCTTGTTTTTAAAATCATCCAGATAACACCTTCCTCTCTCTGACGCCTGCTTGTTCCACCCCCAAGATTTTCTTCATCACAATAGCTGAAATCCGAGGCAGCACGTCTATTGTATGCGATCCCCTCCATAAGGGGGGATCGCATGAAGAAGTGGTGAAGAGTGCCTTAGGCGCTTGCGCTGTGGATAGAAAAAAGGGTAGAGTCCGCCCGTTAGACCAAGCTTGAGAGTGGAACAAAGCAAGGTGACAACCATATCGGGCCGTCTGTTTTCATAACTTGGAATAGGAGGGCGACTATGGGCAGCCTATGGCCGTGGGGGAAGTGCCGCGTAGCAGTGGTATCGGTATCGCTTGCGCTCGTCTCAGCAGGAGTCGTTTGGGGTGCTGGTCCCGGCATGAGTTATGCCGGAGAAAGTGCTTTGCCTCCAGGTATTGCAGCGGGAGACGTCGAATACAACGGGCGCATTGTGGTCGGCGGGGAACCCATCACAGTCGCCATCAATACTGCGAAGAAAAAAGGTGTCATCGTCTTTGATGGCACGGCAGGCCAGCGGATAGATATTGGCTTTAGCGGTGTTTCACTTACGCAGTTCAGGGTGATGATGTATGGGCCGGATGGCGCGGTGGTACCAACCCAGGCGTCAGCCGTGAAGAACTATTATGCGACCATGCAACGGGAACTGTCCTCACAGACGAAGGTCCAAACATCCACGACGGCCTATAAGTTCACTGATGATTCGACGGGCAGTCTGATTTCTTCCAGCCAGATGAACGGAGCAAGTCTTGATTTCGTCGAGTTGCCTGTGACGGGAGCCTATACGATCCTCCTTGATCCGATTAGCGAGTACACGGGGAGTGTCACCGTCGCCCTTTCAAGCGAGCTGAGTGGCGAAATCGCACCCCAAGGGTCTGCGGTTGCGGTTGACATCAAACGGGTCGGGCAAAACGCTCGCTATACATTCCCGGGCGAAAGCGGCCAAATGGTGAGTGCGCAATTGAGCGATGCGACGATTCGAAGTGGATTGATTTCGATTCTTAAACCAGATGGAATGCCATTGGGCAAGCCGACTTCGTTTGTCTATGGAGGTGCCATGATCCCGGGGCAGGTTCTTCCGACTTCCGGGACCTATACCGTTCTGATTGATCCGGACCTGAGTTACACCGGTCATGCCAAGCTCGCACTGTATAATGCTCCAGAACTGACAGGATCCATCATGATCGATCAGGTGACAGCAACACCGACCCTGTCGGTCCCGGGCCAACGGGCGCGCTATACCTTTGACGGAACGGCAGGCCAAAGGATAAATCTCGGTGTTACCGGAGTATCAATTCTCTCGAGCACGGTGTCCATACTGAGACCAGATGGCACCAAGTGGGAATCGACGACGATCGGTCCGAGCGGCGGCAGTCTCGATCCTTTGACCGCGTTGCCGGAGACGGGGACATACACCGTCATGGTGGAGCCGGTGAGTAACTATACCGGCAGTATGACGCTCGCGATTTCTTCTCCAGTCACAGGTACGTTGGCTCTTGATGGCCCATCGGTGCCGGTCGGGCTTACCAAGCCAGGTCAGACCGCTCGGTATACATTCAATGGCAATGCAGGGCAATGGGTCAGCCTTGGGCTGACGTCAGTGGATATCACCTCGAGCGCGGTTACCCTTATGACTTCGGAGGGAACCATCCTTGCCTCCACGGCGGTGGGTACGGCTGGTGGGGCGCTCGAAGATCAAAACCCCTTGCCGACCACCGGCACTTACACGGTTCTTATTGACCCTGTCGGCAGCTACACCGGAAAAATGACCGTGACGCTCTCGACGGAGGTTTCGGATTCGCTGAAGATTAATGGGGCTCCGAGAGCTATCATGATCAGCAGGGCAGGCCAGAATGGGCGCTATACCTTTATGGGTACTGCCAATCAACAAGTGACGATCAAGGTCACTCAAAATACAATTGGCAATGTGAACGTGAGTCTTTATTCCCCGAACGGCATCTTGCAAACCGGGGTGACAAGTTCAGCGTCGGCCTTTACGCTTAAACCGGTGACGCTGGCGACCTCGGAAATGTACACCATTACGATCAATCCACCGATGCCTGACACCGGCAGCATTCACATGCAGGTGACCAGCCCTTAGGAGCAGCGTCAGCAGAAGTGAAGCATCGCTTTTGCTGACACCGTGCCAAATTGGAAGAGGGTGGAGAGGCAAGTCTCCACCCTCTTTCTTTTTGACACGAAGCGATGGCGGGGCATGATGGAGAGCGCTGAGCGCATCAGGCAAAGTCCTGGATGCACGAACTTCACATCCTGATCATCTCCGTATTATGTGAGTAGCGTCACCACATCCTTTCGCCATATGGGACCGAGCTGTCACAGTATCCGCATCGCGACCATGAAAGGGGCCACGATGAGCCATGTCGCAACAAGCGCCAGGATCCAGGAGAGGTATTTCATGGTCACTCACCTCCTTTCGTATCCCCCCAGTGGCAGCCTCCAATGATTCACTATCGTTGTGTTGCTTCTATCCGTGACACCACCTTACCCAAGTCGTTAACTCTTCCGTGTCCTATCGACATCCGGCATGGCCTCCTGCTTGTTCTGTATCCGATGGTCAGGCAATGGGATGGGGATGTTCAGTTCCTGTTTGCGGAGCTCTTGATCCACCTCCGAGGTCCGCTGCGGAGAGAGATCTGTTATCGTTAAGATCAGGTCGCGTTTGTCACCATTCATTTTGCGAGTTTCCATTAAACTGGCCATCGTGGCACGATCCTTCCAGACAGTAGTCTTTTGTGAGAAGGCTTCAGGTTTCGTATAATACTCTTGCAGATTCTGGCTGTTGGGCTTCCCATACGACTCTCGTAATTTTTGGAGCAATCCTGGATATCCACCAGGCACCTCGCGATAGGCGTAATGGATGACGAATTCTCGGAGCTGATCATTGGAAAAACGATATTCAATGCGTTGGAGAGGCCGATCCTTTGATGGAACTATCACAATAGGCTCAGCCTGATCACGCCCTCCGAGAGATACTTGTTTAGCCTCAGGCACGACAGCTGCGAATTCAGACAAGCTCATCCCCAACTGGGCGCTCTGAAATGCGCGTGGCAGCGTGGCGTCCGTTAACACACCGTCAGCAGCTAGTCCCGGCGCTGCTAAGAAACCCACTACGATGCAGAGCATAACAATCGCGAGCAGCATCCTCGATTTGATTTTCATCCTACGTTCCTCCTTTCCGGTTTAGTCAGCTCGTAACAGGGACATCCCACGCGGATGTCCCTGACCTCTTATCGCGACCATCGCCTGCGTGGCCGCGAAGAGAAGTCAAACCACTCCAAGACTTTTGCTTTCCACTTGTTCCATTTCAGTCTGATCATCGTTTCCTCCCTGATTCATCACCTCAATCACGCCAAACCTCACTAGGCCGCGGCCTTAAGAGGCGGATAGTGCGTGCTATTGGTTCTGCCGATGGTTATGAACAAATTGAGCTGGGGAGGAAGGATTGAGTGAAGGGCCGGGTCGCACAACGCTGTGACCGCTGGCTAGACAGTGGGCCCTTCACCAAATTCCATCCAGTCCAGCCTGTCAGTTGTCGTTAGATGAGTAATTCCAAAATTGGATGAGTCAAGGGGGTACAGGAGGGGGCACAAGGACACTGAGCTTTCAAGAGAATCCTGGACCAATGGTGCACCTCTTGATTTTCTTATCCCTGTATTTACCTTTCATCGCATCACGGCAGGATCAGACGTAAATCTATTGAAGACACCATCGAGGTAGGTCTTTGGAATGTTTCTCAGGAATGGGTGAGACAGTCGTCATGGGATGGTTCTTCTCAGATCGATAACATGACGAAGTACGAGAAACAAGTTCCTTGAGCGGGCCTCATGCTAATCCAACACGTCAGCAGACGTTCCAAGGCTATGAGTTCCAGCATCCCGCGGTATTGCGCAATGTTCCACTCCCTACCATCACCTTTACCGAGCCCCTCCGATGGTTCTCGCTTGATCGTGCCGAGTGGCGTATCTCCAGGAAGGAGATAAAAAATTGGCTGAAACCATCGCGACGTTAGCTATCGGAGGGCTTGTCGTAGCACTATCCGTCGGAGTCGCTTGCCTTATTATTTACCTGTATCGGGAATGACAGTATGGATGGGAGAATGATTAGCAGCATTTCCGCGCCTCGCGACCGACGATCGGAAACCTAGCCCACCTACAGGGTCATGGTTGAGCTCGTCGAACAAGGCTACTTGACACAGCCCCTCTGGAGCTTATTGAAATCTGAGAGCTGGACGTCGACTGCTGAGAAAGGAGGAATATGTGATGGAACTGATGACGAAGCTGAAAGAGATGATTCCTTGGAAACGCAAACCAGGCGAAACGCACGAGGTCATATCGGTGCGCGATGACATGAATCAGCTATTTGATCATTTTCTGATGTCAGCTTTTGAAACAGGATGGTCCCGTTTTGCCGGGTTTGGCTCTGGGATCGAGATGTACGAGACGGAAGAATACGTGATCGTCCGTGCCGACGTCCCCGGAGTGGACCCGAAACAACTCAATGTCATGATCCGAAACGGCATACTCTGTCTGAGCTATGAGGATCAGCGCGAGTGGCATGACGGGAACGGCGAAGGAAGCAGCCGTCGCTATACGGCATTCCGTCGCAGCGTGGCCTTGCCCGAAGGCTTAGATGTTTCTACAGCGGAGGCCGCATGTAAGAATGGAGTGCTGGCTGTTCGGATACCCTGGACGCCTGAAGCCAGAGACCGATCTCGTACGATCGTGGTGTCCGTGGACTAAATCAGAAAGAACATCAACCGGTCTCGTGGGGCGGCAACTTACCAGCCGCCCCTTTTTCTTTGGCGACCATCTATAGGTTGCTTGAGTCAACTTGTTCACCTCAACGTGAGACAACAGCCTACCTTCTGGAATCAAATGTCGTTTTGACAGGGACTTTCACGATTATCGGAGTACTGCGAGGATAACGGTATCTTCACCCAACAGCCTTGACCTCGGACTGGACGCTTCTCGACAGATGGAGTCGAGCAGTCCCTTCTCCGGTCGATTCCAATCTCCCGGCCTCTTCTCATGGTGGCTTGACTTTCTGTATGACAGAATTATTACCCCATAATAGTTGGCGGAATCGTCATGCGCTCGGTTGGATGATGGCACCGCACGACGACCTCTCCGCCAGTAATACTTTACTCAAACCGCCAATCTAAAGGAGGGACCGATGAGACTTGGAGCCATTCTCTGCGCGTTGTCCCTGCCGATCGGCGGGGTGGCGCTGATGACGCCATCATTGGAAGCAGCCGGCTGGATCTCTGGCGCTGATTCCTATGCAGCTTCGTGGGTCAAGGATATTGAGCAAGAGTTGCTAAAGAAGGAATATCGTGATGTTTACGCTAACAATCCACGGACTCCTCAGATAATCGCACTTCGTCTCTTGAATCAAGCTGCAAAGGCTCAGGAGTCGAAAGATAGTGTGCTCGCGAGGCAGCTCATGCATGACGCGATCGAGGTGTTTGAAGAGGGAGTGCGGGGCCAGTTGAGTGCAGGGCGTGCGATGGAAACGATGCTGGTGCAGCGAGATAGACCATGACCATAGAAGCACCTGGTTGTATCAATTGTGAACAGAGCCATGAGGTGATGCCATGACATGCGAACGTTGCAAGGGTCTATTCATTCCCGTGTCGTTTGTGGGCGGCGATGACGTAGTTGGCGCGTGGGAATATGACGGGTTAAAGTGTCTGAACTGCGGCCATATCACGGATCCGCTGCTCAAGAAAAATAGAGAGCTTTCTGCGCAGAACGATGCAACTTATCACTCAGGATCTAACCGAGGTATGAAGCCCTGTTTGGGGACATCTCCATCTGAATCTCAGATGGTTAGGCTGACGAGTGATACGTCTCCATCACACCTATCACATCCATCGCGACAGGCGTTCTCGTGGTGAAAGTATAGCGAAGGAAGAGGTTGGTTCGGCATGATGATGACATCGTCGTCATTGAGCCTGGTCCATCCCATCCTGGCGATCCTGTGGGTCGGAGTGTTGCTCACTTTTCTCGCAGCGGTCTTCGCCCCTTCTGAAGCGCGACCCTCCCAGAACACCAAATGGTTTGGAGTCCAGACTCTCAAGCGGTTGTCCACAACCGGTCGATTTACTGACAGAGCCGCACGCGATCATGCATACGCCAGGAGATTTTTTCCACTGGCTCACGAATGGTATTTCCGGAACAGGCATGCCTCCATGGGGTGAGAAATTTTCTGAGAAAGAGCGCTGGGATCTTGTGAATCTCATCCATGCTCTCTCGCGAGGTTATCAAGCACGTATTATCAACCCTCGTATCCTCCCCAACCAACCGTACCTTGCTCCTCCGGGCTTCTCCTATACAACCCATGACGGACACACCGGTAGCTTGAAAGACTTTCGTGGGGAAAAGGCCGTATTGCTGGTTCTATTTTCGTGGCCGGACTCGCGTGAGTGACTCGATCAACTACGGCTTGCCTACCCAGCGCTCCGAGACCACAAGGCCGAGGTTTTGGCTGTACCACTGACGGACCTCACCCCGCAGCAGACTGCCATCATCGGACAGGACATCCCCTTTCCCCTGGTTGAACAGGATGCGGCTGAGATCGCCCGCACGTATTCACTTTTTCGTAGAACGATCTCCCATCCAGACCTCATGGGCCAAGGAACTATACCGAAGCACCAGGAGTTCCTGTTCGACCGCTTCGGATACTTGCGGGCACGTTGGATCCCGGAAACCGATGGGCCCGACTGGAATAGCATCGACTTCGTGACCCAACAGGTAGACCAACTGAATGAGGAACAGGAAATTCTTCCGTCGCCTCCCGACCATGTACAGGAGTCGACCCATGATATGCATATGGGGGGCATGAAAATGTAACTGCCCTGAACTGATCTATCAAATAACGAAAGCTGCTATCGTCGCAAGAAGTTGGGCCAGGCCTTATCTTGTACATTCGGGGACTGGTTCGAGTCTCAACGTGCCAATCAGCATAAATCACACGAGCTTAGGGCGATTCCGATGCGGCGAGAGAGGGTAGGGTGGTGAGGACGACGTCGGTGGCTTTGTCGTCCGGTTTGAGCAGCGGAATGATTTGAGGACGTTGCACCGAGCCAAACTTTGATTTTGACGCCCAAGCAACCTTTTGGCGCACGAATCCCCCAATCTCTCCGAGGGTGACCTTCCCATCATGGTTCGTGTCCGCTTCTCCTCGAAGACCTCGCAGCAGATAGTAGGTGAAGAGCCCATGTCGATGTGCATCGTCGTCGAGGCCTTTGCCGAGCCCCTCCACCGCAATCAAGCGGATTGCCTTGTCGCCATGTAATTCCCATTGGGGGGTGACGGTCGTCTTGGGATGGTCTTGTATCTGGGAGATTTTTCCTTCGAAGACAAGGATGGCCCGTCGCGGGTTGAGTTTCGCGAAGACTGATTCAAGCGATTTCAACCGGTACAGGGTTGTTGCAGCCTTTGCTCCATCATAGGGGACCAGCATGATCTCTCCTGACGGAGCCACCATGGCGTGACCAGAAAAATAGACAATGACGGTTCCATCCTTCATGGGACGAGTCGGGAGCCATTCGAGGAGCGCCTTTTCGATCTGAGAATGGGTCGCCTTCCGATCCGTCAAGACGGAAATGTTGGATGACGGAACGCCTCCGAGGGTTTGAAAATACTTGGCGACTGTTTCCGCATCTTGCGACGCATATTTGCGGGGCTGTATCTGTTGGTTGCCATAGGAACTGAGGCCGATGGTAATGACGGAGGTCTCTGGTTGTCGAACGCCTGACGCCTGTGCCGGAACTTGATCGATATCGTCATGGCTGGACCCCGTGGGGGCAATGGTAAAGGAAAGCGTTTGAGGTCGGGCCGCGGCTCTACCGCGCTCCTCCATGGCAACCCGAATCTCGGCGCGCAGTGGCTCGGCGAGCAAGGGCAAACTGGCGACAAATTCCAGAGATTTCGTTTGGCCCGGCAGCAGAGACGGGACCTTCAACTTGGTCGTGGGAAATTGATCGATCATGGCCGAAGTTCCAGTCAGCGAGGCCCACGCGTTCTCAATCGGGGTCGTTCCCGTATGAACAATGTCCATTCGGATGCGAACATGTTCGCCGCCCTCAAACATCAAATCACCGTTTTCATCGAGTAACATGGCCTTAAATTGAAGCGCCGACGAACTCAAGACCGGACGAGGCTGGTTTTCTGCGGTCGCTGTGGCCAAAGGCACAGGCAGGGTATCGGAAGGTGCGGAATTTGGCTCGGATGAACCGAGCAGGCCCTGGCCGCCTGCCGCCACTCGGGCAATTAAGGCGACACGTGTCGCAACATCGATGGCGGTGTCCTGGATGAACGGGTCTATATGGTAATTACAGTTCTTTCCGAGCTGCTCCAGCCGTAGGCGTTCCCGCCGTGCGACGTTGATGTCCGATTGTCGGAGTAACGTTCCCGTCCGATCGTAGACGCGAGCAACCGTTGTGAGTTGTAAGCTCGCAGGAGGTCGGTCGTACAATGCCTCCTTATTCAGATCGAATGCTGAATCGACAAGATCAACCTGAATGAGATGATCAGGAGGGGTCGTGCCGACATCGCTTTCAGATAGTACCGTTTTGAACGTTCGCTGAACTCCTGCTTGCAATGCTTCATGGAGGCGATCCCCCAAGGGAACTTCCTGAATCTGTCCGCAGGAATCACTGTAACGAATCGTTAAGTCTTTCAATGCTGGAGATACTTCCAGCTTGACGCTGGAAGAAAGCGGCTCTCCCAGTGGAGGAAACTCCAAGTGTTTGGCGCAAGCGGAAAGGAAAAGCAGGGCGCCTCCCAATCCTGCGCCCGCAACAAAGACTACACTGTTAAATGGTTGTTGTGAGATCACTGGCTCGCCTAGTTTTTGCGCCCGCAACCGTACTGGAAATGATACCTGAAAGCAACACGATCAGCAGGGAGATCTCAAGGAATAGAAGCGCCCGCCGTGTGGTCGGAAGTGGCTCGATCGATCCTTGCGATGAGTCCACGCCTGTAATTGGCGGGGAGTTTTCCTCTTTGAAGCCGGTTGAAAGAGTGGTGTAAGATGTATCGTTCGGGGCAGTATCGAGCCCCATTTCCAATTCGGACTCTCTTGCAGAGAGCCATACCCTAGAGGAGTGTAGATATGCTCAATTGGAGTCAGCAGGCGACGAGAGTGCTTGTCGGTTGTGGATTGGTCGGATGTGCTCTTATTGGAAGTGGATGCGTGTCATCCGTCTCAGCAGCAGGTGTTCCTCCAGTCTGGGCTCAAGGCTTTGCGGAAATCGTGAAAAAGACGACCCCAGCTGTCGTCAATATCGCTGTGACCGGCGGAAAGGAGGGGAGTCGGCGTCGTGGTGGGATTCCTCAGGTGCCTCCTTTCGGGACGCCTCCTCCCGGTGATGAGCCGGGCGGCGGAGAGTCTCCGACACCACCGAGTCCGCATGGACCGCCCGTCCCACACGGTCGTCCTGATCAGAGCGCAGGCTCCGGGGTCATTTTGGATGCCAACGGCTATATCGTCACCAATAATCACGTGGTCGAGGGAGCGACGCAGATTACCGTGACACTGGGCGATCGACGCGAGTTTGCCGCGAAGGTGGTCGGCACCGACCCGAAAACTGATTTGGCGGTCATCAAGATCGAGGCGAAAGATTTACCATCACTCAAGTGGGCTGAGTACGAAAACTTGCAAGTTGGTGATCTTGTGCTGGCTGTCGGAAGTCCGTTCGGCCTGAGTTCGACCGTCACGCTCGGCATCATCAGCGCCCTAGGGCGAGGCAATGTGGGAATCGCCGACTATGAAGACTTTATCCAGACCGACGCTGCGATTAACCCTGGGAATTCAGGCGGCGCGCTCGTCAACATGAATGGAGAGCTGATCGGGATCAATACGGCGATTTTTTCCCGAACCGGTGGCTCGGAGGGAATTGGGTTTGCGATTCCGAGCAGCATCGCACTCGATATCGTGGACAGCCTGCAGAAAACGGGAAAGGTCGTGCGCGGATGGATGGGGGTCGCGATCCAAGAGATTACCCCTGCTTTGGCGAAGTCGTTCAAACTTCCAGAGCAACGAAAGGGCGTCTTGATCAGCGACGTCAATGAAAATGGTCCGTCTCACGCAGCAGGAATTAAGCGGGGCGATGTGGTGGTCGCATTCAACGGCAAAGAGGTGCAGAGTGTCAGTCAGCTGCGGAATCTGGTGGCGAGAACCGTGGTGGGTAAGGATGCGCAGGTCAAGGTGGTGCGCGAAGGCAAAGAACAGCTGATCGCAGTAAAGGTTGCGGAACGTCCGTCAGATGAAATGCTGGCGAAGAGAGAACCCGGTCCACCCAAGGAGAAGGAGTCCGGGGAAATGATCAAGCCGCCGGACAACGTGTTGGCGTCGCTGCGTGTCCAAGCCTTGGACAATGCGCTGATGAGCCAACTCAATATTTCTGCGAAGACAACCGGGGTCGTCATCACGTCCGTGGAACCTGGGGGAGAGGCGGAGGCGGCCGGGCTTCAGCGCGGTGATGTCCTTCAGGAAGTCAATCACGAGCCCGTCAAGTCGCTCACTGATTATCAAAAGGCTGCGGAAAAGATCAAGAAGGATGAACCTGCGGTGGTATTCGTCAATCGCCAAGGGAACAGCTTGTACGTGGCCATCAATCCGAAGTAGGAAGCACAGGGTCATCGGTTGAGCCGTCAATTTGTTGCTTGCCGGAAGCCTGATCGTCAGATCATCGGATCGACAGATTCTGAAACTTACGAGGCTGTGTGCTGAACAAGGTGAACCGGTGGCTGCAAGATTCGATCTTCAAGCCGCTGGAAGATAAAAAGATGCCGGTCATGGAGCACCTGGTGGAGTTCCAGGTGCGGCTGACCCGTGCGGTGATCGCGCTGACGGTCATTTTCATGGGGACATTTTTTTATGCTGATACCTTGGTGAAATGGCTCCGTGTTCCGCTCCAGAACATGTTTGTGCCCCGCGATCTCTCGTGGGAACCTACGGATCTGCCGACGGTGCCGTTTGTCTTTCTTGCCCCGGCGGAGGCGCTGTGGCAGAACGTCAAAGTGGCAGGGCTCTGTGCCATCGTGGTGGCCATGCCGTACCTGCTGTATGAAATCTGGAAATTCGTCGTGCCTGGACTGCACGTCCAAGAGCGGCGGTTTGTCGGGCCCTTCGTGTGTGTCAGCGCGGTAGCCTTCTATGCCGGGGTAGGGTTTTCATTTTTTTTCGTCTTGCCGTTCGCTTTAAATTTTCTCATTGCGTATGGTGTGAACGCCGGATTTGTGCCTCAGATCTCGATTGCACAGTACGTCGGGTTCGCCCTCTGGTTTCTGATGGTCTTTGGGTTGACCTTTGAGGTGCCATTGGCGCTCACGCTCATGGCTAAGCTTGGTTGGGTCGACGCACCGTTCTTGATTCAGTATTGGAAGTGGGCGTTATTGGGATCATTTGTGATTGCCGCGATCCTGACGCCGACACCTGATCCGTTCAATCAAACACTCATGGCCGGTCCCATGTTCCTGCTGTATTGGGTCGGCATCTTTGGCGCCAAGGTGTTTGGTAAGAAAACAACCTCAGATACGAGTCCGTCCGGTGTTCCGACTGTGGCGATGGCCGGAGCGGGAGCTGGGGGGAGTCCGTCGAGGATGGCGATGGGGAAATCTTCGGATGATGAATATGTAGCAGTTCCCGGAGGACGACAGCACTAGTTTGATTCGGGCATTGTACAGCCAGTTGGACGAAAAGGGCACCCATGGGACGTGAGCTAAACATCATCAGCAACGGCAGTGAAGATGCTTGTACCTATATGTGGGCCTGTGCCATCTGCGATGAGAATGAACGGTGCCAAAAGGACAAGGAAGGGCATAGCCGCTGGTTGGTCGCCAAGCGAATGGAACGGATCGAGTACAAGGTGCTCATTATGAGCAATAAGGGCGGCGTGGGAAAGAGTACCTGTACGACGAACATTGCCGTCAGTCTTGCGCTCAAGGGATGGCACGTGGGCATCTGTGACATGGATATTCATGGCCCTAACATTCCGAAAATGGTCGGCGCCGAAGGGCAGAAGCTCAAGATCAGCACGTCCGGCGGGATCATTCCATTCCAAGCCTATAACTTAAAGATCGCCTCGATGTCGTTTCTCTTGCAGAACTCCGATGATCCCATCATCTGGCGGGATGCGTATAAGTATGAATTCATCAACCAATTGCTGGGCGGAGTCGACTGGCAGGATCTGAATTTTCTCCTCATCGATCTTCCGCCAGGGACCGGCAACGAATCAGTCACGACCATCGACTTGCTCGGCAATGTCAGCGGCGCCGTCATCGTCACAACTCCCCAAGAGGTGGCACTCCTTGATTCGCGGAAGTCAGTCACCTTTTGCAAAGACAGCGACGTGCCGATCATCGGCATTGTCGAGAATATGAGCGGATTGGACTGTCCACACTGCCACCGCGAGATTGAGGTGTTTCGGAAGGGTGGAGGGGAGGCCTCCGCACTCGAGATGGGCGTCCCGTTTTTGGGACGAATCCCCCTCGACCCTGATGTCGTGACGCAATCCGACGCCGGTGAGCCGTTCGCCATGTTCAACTCGGATACGTCGACCGCGGAAGCGTACCACCGGATCGCGAATCAAGTCGAATCATTCTGCAAGAAGAGCGGATCATTGCTGAAGGTTGGGCGACCCACAGCCGGACCGGCCAAGGGAGTGAGTTTGTGAAAGCCGTTGATGGCATGACTGGATTGACCCAACTCCACGAGGCGCTGCACGTGGTGCTCGATGCCGCGACGGTATTGGGAGTGGAGAAGGTCTCGATCCTTGACGTCCTGGGCCGTGTGTTGGCTGAAGACATCGTCGCGAACCGGGACAATCCTCCATGGGACAATTCGGCGATGGATGGGTTTGCCGTCAGGTGGGAGGACATTAAGCAGGAGCACTCGATCCAGAAACCGGTGTCCCTCGCGGTGATCGAGGATGTTTCCGCCGGGATGATGCCGTCGAAGGAGGTGGGCTCTGGTCAGGCCATCCGTATCATGACTGGTGCGCCGATTCCTCGCGGGGCTGATACAGTGCTGAAGGTTGAAGACACCGACCATTCGCCTGATTCCGTCCGTGTATTGAAGGCTGAGCCAAAGGGGGCCAACATCAGGCCACAAGGTGAGGATGTCAAAAAAGGGGATTGTATTATCAGCAAAGGGACCAGAATGCGCCCCAGTGAGGCGGGGATGTTGGCGATTTTGGCGAAGTCATTCGTGTTCGTGTACCAGCGGCCGCGCGTGGCGATCCTTTCGACGGGGGATGAGTTGGCGGACCTGGACGAACGGTACAGTGAGGAGAAGATCATCAATTCGAACAGCTATGGGATTGCTGCGGCAGTTCAGGAAGCCGGGGGCATTCCATTGTTGCTCGGCATTGCTCGCGACACTCCCGCAGCGCTCAAGGAAAAGATCCCACACGGATTGAACGCAGACATTCTCGTCTTGTCTGGGGGCGTCTCGATGGGTGATTACGACTTCACGAAGGCCGTCTTTCGCGAACTCGGCGCCGAGATGAATTTTTGGAAACTTGCCATCCGACCCGGTCAGCCGCTGGCCTTCGGCAAGATTCAGGGTAAACTCGCGTTCGGTCTTCCGGGTAATCCGGTTTCGTCGATGGTGACCTTCGAGCAGTTAGTGCGCCCGGCATTGCTGAAATTGAGCGGCTGTCGAAGCTATGGACGCCCAGTCGTGCAGGCTGTTTTTCAGGAAACGTTTTCCAAACGCAGCGATCGGCGACACTTTTTGCGTGGTATCCTCACTCGAGAAGAAGGCATTTTCAAGGTTCGTACGACCGGGGATCAAGGGTCCGGCATTCTCACGTCGATGGTAAGAGCCAACTGTCTTATCGATGTGCCTATCACCGTCGAGCGCTTGAAGCCCGGTGATGAAGTTGCGGTTCAGCTGTTGACCGGCGAGGCATGGCCTACCCTGACCGAGCCGCCGCAGGCCGCTTCGCACCGCCTCTCGTGTTGTTAGAAAGGACGATCACCAGTCGTTGTCGGTGAAATCGACGAGGCCAAGAATCTATCCCGGCTTCGCGACGACTGCGGTGATTCGGTGATGATGAGCTCCACATGTCTATCCCTATCGTTTCCTTTATCGGTCGCTCGAACAGTGGTAAGACGACCTTGATTGAACGCGTGATTCCTGAGCTGGTCAAGGCCGGATACCGTGTGGCGACCGTCAAGCATGCAGGGCATGGCTTCGATCTTGATACGGAAGGAAAGGATAGTTGGCGGCATAAGCGCGCCGGCGCCAGCAGCGTCGTGATCGTCTCAAAGGGGAGTCTGGCCTTGTTTGCGGATGTTTCGGAACAGCTCAAGGTGGAAGAGGTTCGCGATCGTTTCTTGGATGGCTCCTACGACCTCATCATTGCCGAAGGGTGGAAGAGCGAGGGGTATCAAAAAATCATCGTCGTCCGTGATCAATTGGGTGAAATCTCTTACTCTTCCGACGGCCTTCTGGCGGTCGTCTCCGATACGCGAGTCGATCTCCCGGTGCCTGTGCTCCATATGAATGATGTGGGCGGTGTTGCTGCTCTTTTGATGAAGCAGTTCCCTCTCAGACGACGGGAGCATGAACTGGACGTCTAAGGCCACCTTTGCGTTGAGCCTCGTTGGAGGTCTGGCCCTCCTTGGGGTCGCAACTCCATTCACCGATCGGCCGAAATTCTGCGCCGGATGCCACACCATCGCGCCTTCCTATGAGAGCTGGGCCAAGTCTTCCCATAAAGAGGTCAGTTGTGTTGCCTGTCATATACGGCCTGGACTCGAAGGATGGTTGCACGACAAGGTCTTGGCGGGAGCCAAAGACACGGCCATCTATCTATTGGGAACCCCGACGGATGCGCACAATCTCAAGGCGAGCGTGAACTCAGAGGTCTGTCTCAGTTGCCATCGTCATATCCTCCGTGTTTCAGAAATCGCCGCGCGCGACCTTCCATCGCCGGTGAAAGAAGTGGGACTGATCATGAACCATCGCCGACACATGCAGGCCTTCAAGGCTCGCGGACAAGAGGAAGGGTGCACTACCTGTCATTCTGGCGTGGTGCATGATGCGCCCATCAAGGGCTATCCCGTCGTCATCCCACGGGGCCATCTGTCCGCTGATAGCAAACCGTGGTATCCGATCTATCCGGAGGGATCGTATCTTCGTGATCGAGCTCTCCGTGACTGTTTCAGCTGTCACGATGGAAAGAGCCGGCATGACGGCCACATACTGGATCAGAAATGCGAGACCTGCCACCTCCCTGATAAGATCAGCGGCGCCTTACTATTTAACTAGTCGATCGGAGTGATGGGTCGGATGACGAGTCCCGTTCTGAAAGTGTCGCAGCTGACGAAGCGGTTCGGGAATTTCACTGCAGTGGATGAGGTCTCTTTCGAGATTCGACCGGGTGAAATCCTGGGGTTATTGGGGCCGAACGGTGCCGGAAAGACCACGACAATCCAGATGCTGCTCGGAGTGGTGACGCCTACCTCAGGCGCGATCGAAGCGTTTGGCTTGGACCTGTCCACTCACCGTGAAGCGGTGCTGCAACAGGTCAATTTTTCCTCCACCTATATCGCCATGCCGCAAGCTCTCACCGTCGAGGAGAATTTATGGGTTGTGGCGAGGCTCTATGGTCTGCGCGATATCGCGCGTCGGGTGGATGATGTCGTCAAGAAGCTCGAGATGGATGAATTCCGACAGAAGGTCACCCGCAAATTATCATCAGGGCAGATGACAAGATTAACATTGGCAAAGGCCTTTCTCACGGAGCCTCGTCTTCTCTTTCTCGATGAGCCGACGGCCAGTTTGGATCCCGACATCGCCTACAAGATACGGTCTTTGCTGAAAGAAGAACGACGATCATCGGGGTTGAGCATCTTGTACACTTCGCACAACATGCGGGAGATGGAAGAAATGTCGGATCGGATTATTTTCCTTCAACGCGGACGTCTCGTCGCTGAAGGGACGGCCCAGGCCATCGTGGCACGATTCGGCAAAGCAGACTTGGAGGAAGTGTTCTTGAATCTCGCGCGGGAATCGAGCGTCCCGTTGCCGTCATGACGGAGGCTCTTGTGGACTTTGGTGCGGGATTCTTTGCCGGGGGGCTTGCTGTCAGTTCGATCTGGGGGCTCTTCTGGTTTGGGATTGGGTTGATCGGCTGGAACCGTCGCACCTGTGGGTGGGGAATAGTGATGAAAGGACTTGCAGGTGGTTTTGTGCCGCTATCCCTGTTATTAGGTCTCTTGTGGTGGCGCGGCGGAAGCGGGTATGACGGGTTATGGTTTGCGAGTGGATCAGTCGCAATGCCGACTCTTCTGTCGATACTCTCATTGCGACCGATGCCGGATGGAAAAACAGCGGGTAGACATTTTCTCGAAGGGGTCCGATTTCTCATGGCGGATCTCCTGGGAACTCACCGAGACTGTGGTGGCTGCGACCATGCGCACGACCATAAGACCTGTCAATGAAACTGCATCGTGTTACCGCGCTCATCCTCAGACATCTCTATCTGTACCGGAGAAGCTTGCCGCGGATCATGGAAATTTTCTACTGGCCATTCTTAGATCTCGTGATCTGGGGATTTATCACTCTCTATCTTGCCCGATACCAGAGCGAGGTCCCCGGGTTCGTCACCTTTTTCCTCGGAGCCCTGATTCTCTGGGATGTGTTGTTCCGCGCTCAGCAAGGCATCACCATTACCTTTCTTGAGGAACTCTGGGCGCGCAACCTGATGAATCTCTTTGCCAGTCCCTTAAAGCCGAGTGAATTTCTGGCCGCCACGATGGCCATGAGCGTGATGAAGGTGGCAGTCGTCTCGATCGTCCTGGCTGTGTGTGCGCTCGTCTTCTATTCCTATAATGTGCTGATCATCGGATTGTGGCTTGTCCCATTCGTGCTCAATCTTGTGGTCACAGGCTGGATCATCGGAGTGTTTACGACCTCATTGATCATGCGATTCGGACAGGAGGCTGAAGTGTTGGCCTGGAGTATGGTGTTTCTCTTCCAGCCCATCTCATGTGTGTTTTATCCCATGGATGTGCTGCCCCACTGGTTGAAGGCGATTGCCTGGGCGAACCCCGCCGCGCATATCTTTGAGGGTATGCGGGCGGTCTTGAACTCCGGGGAGGCTCCTTTGTCGAATCTCGTGTGGGCCGTCGGACTCAATGGTGTGTTGTTGGTCGGCGCCGTCGTATGGTTTTACCGGACGATCGCATACTGCAAAGACCAAGGATTACTGGTTCGAGTTGGGGAGTAAGGTTGTAATCCCCAAACCCCTGTGCTACTCTAGCTTTGACTCGTATCGCCGGGGGCCTCTGCGGTGCAGAGCGTTTATCAGAGGAGGCCCACAATGTCGATGTTGCCTTGTCCGGGAATTTTGTCGGAAGTCAGACCTAAGTCGCTGCAGCGATCGCGTCTTCGGCCCGCTCCTTCCCCGTTCCTCGTGCTCAAGACAATGTCATTATCTTAAAGGAGGAACCCCGATGGGTTCGAAGATTTATGTCGGTGGGTTGCCGTATTCGGCGACCGAGCAGCAATTGAGTGACTTATTCGCGGCCCATGGCGCAGTGGCCTCGGCGCGAATCATTACGGATAAATTCACCGGCCAATCCCGAGGATTCGGCTTCGTGGAAATGTCCTCGGATGCCGAAGCTCAAGCTGCGATTACGGCCCTCAACGGTTCGGAGATGGGTGGCCGGACCCTTACAGTCAATGAAGCACGGCCACAGGAACCGCGCACGGGTGGTGGCGGCGGCGGTCGTGGTGGATTCGGTGGTGGCGGTGGTCGCAGCGGCGGTGGCGGCAAGCGCGACCGCTGGTAGTTGACCAGTTGCATGCGTAGAATGGAGGGGGTGCCACTCGGATGGCACCCCCTCTTTTTTGTGACCTGCATAGGGCGTCATAATGATTCACGTCGCGCGATGATGGCCAGACATGAGTCTTAAGGAATCAACCATAGAACCTCGCGATCTGTCTTCAGTTTCATTGCAGCACAGGCCGGTACTCGTGGTGGAAAACTTTTGGTCTGCTGAAGAGCGCCAGTTTTTTCGCGCGGGGATGAACCAGAGTGCCTGGAAGAGTCTCTCCGATCTCGATCATGTTCGAGAAGATTTTCCCAACTCAGGCAATTGGGTCAAGGCTGAAATCGGATCGGCAGAGGCCGAGCGTTTTCTCTCTCGGTTGCAGCTTCCGTGCATTCGAGAGCATATCGAGTCGTTCCCAAATATCATCGGGCGTCATGTGGGATTCAATTACTATTCCTATTCGGCCGGCGACTGCCTGTTGACACATGACGACACGGATCAGAGTCGGCATGTAGAAGGTCGTCGAGCCCCAAAGCGCCGGATTGCTGTCGTCACCTACTTTCATGAGGAGTGGCAGCCTGATTGGGGTGG
Source organism: uncultured Nitrospira sp. (assembly GCA_902500755.1). GTDB lineage: Bacteria > Nitrospirota > Nitrospiria > Nitrospirales > Nitrospiraceae > Nitrospira_D. The sequence goes on along the minus strand of CABVRV010000004.1, from coordinate 65,388 downwards.
GGAATTGATCATTTATGAGCAGCGAGCCGATCGTGCCAAGGGGCCTATCAATCTGATGCCGACACATTGTATCGAACCGCGCCCTGGATCGTTGGTCATGTTTACTGTCCCCCGATTTCATCGGGTCTGCCGCGTGGACCCCACGGCTGGTCAGCATCGACGGTTATCGATCGCCGGTTGGTTCATGACCGAGCACGCTTAGGACTCCATGAGTTTCTGCTGGCGTGTAGGCGGATGTGGAGCCTCACCGTTTTTGTTGGATCGCAGCCTCGACGGCAGTCTCTTGAGGCGTTCAACCGAACCAGTCGGTATCGTTGGCTGCGCGTGGTCGGTCTTCAGCTCCAAGGGTCGGCGCCGGTTGCGCGAGTACGTTGTGCACGAGGGCGATCAGACGGTCACGCTCGAACGGCTTGGCCAAAAATGGGAGTGTCCCTCGCTTGATCCCATGACTGGTAAGTTCCTTGTCCGGATTCCCCGACATCAGAATAATCCGGAGGCCCTTCCGGATCATGGTTGCGCGAACTGCCAGTTCATGACCGTTGACGTGCGGAAATTGATTGGAGGTCGAGGCAAGTTGAAAACCCGGCGGGGGTAACACAAGGTCTGTGAGAATGAGATCAATCGGGCCTTCGTGGTGAGTGCAAATCTTGAGCGCTTCTGAGCTGCCGTCGGCTTCAAGCACGGTAAACCCGGCGCCTTCAAGGAGAGCTTTGCAGAGTTTGATGATAGGGACTTCGTCGTCGACGACTAAGATGGTCGACGAAGCCTCTGATGATCGACTCTCCTGATGCCCTTCCATGTCTGAAACCTCCAGTCGTCATCATAGTGCTGAACTGGAAGCATGGCGAGCAAAACCACGATTTTTCGCATGATGCATCCTCGATTTAGGTCGGAGGATCAGATTGGGCTGGTTCCCATCCTCCACCCAGCGCTTTGAACAGGCTGACCATCTCTGCGAGGCGAGCCCGTTCGGTGAGGACTAGCTGGGTCTCGGCGGACAATACTGTCCGTTGTGCATCCAACACATCCAAGTAGTTTACCATCCCGTTGCGGTAACGGACCTGAGCCAATCGGACGGCTTCCTGTGCCGCGGTGAGCTGCGCGCGTTGATGAGTGAGCTGCTCGTCTCGTGCGTGCACGGAAACCAGTAAATCGGCAACTTCTCTGAAGGCCTGTAAGATGGCTTGTCGATAACTTTCCAACAGCTGTCGGTACTGAGATTCAGCCTGATCGAGGCGAGCCAGATTGGTCCCCCCTTGGAAGATGGGCAAGGTGACCGAAGGGCCAATGCTGTAATTCAGGCTGTTGCCCGTAAACCACTTGGCGAAGTCTGTGCTCTGAAGCCCCCCTTGTCCGGTAATCAAAAGAGTTGGAAAAAAATAGGCGCGGGCTTGTCCGATACGGGCATTGGATGCGATCAGCGTGGCTTCAGCCTGGAGGATATCTGGGCGGCGTTCCAGGAGCTGAGAAGGTAGTCCTACAGGGATGTTCGGTTGAGTAATGACGGCGCGAAGAGGTTTGCGAGCGAAGTCGAGCGATCCTGGAACCATTCCGGCCAATACTTCAAGGTGGTGAGATTCTATGGTCCGTAACCTCGTCAGGTCCGGGATAAGGCCTGCTGCTTCTGTGACGAGCACCTCGGTCCGTTTGACATCAAGTTCTGAGGCCAATCCCACCGCTGCGCGCTTCTGGATGATCTCGAGAGACTCCTGGCGAACTGCGAGGGTGCGTCCGGCGATATCAAGCTGCTCATCCAGCTCTCTGATCCGAAAATACGATTGTCCCACATCACTAATGAGTGAGAGGGCTACGGCGCGCGCGTCTTCTTCGATGGCGTTGGTCTCGGCCTGCGCTGCCTCGCGGCCGCGCCTGATACGGCCCCAGAAGTCAATTTCCCAACGAAGATCCATCACACCGTTCCAGAGGTCGAACGTGGTTCCCGGCGTGGCGAAAACCGAGGGGCCCGGCCTCTGGCCGGTCGCCAATCCCAACCCTGCCAAGGTGTTCTTGGATACCGCGATGTTCGTGTAGGAGCTGGAGAGGTTGACTTGCGGAAAGAGACCGGCTGTTGCAGACATCACAGAGGCGCGGCCCTCCAGAATTCGAGCGACCGCTCGTTTCACGTCGTGATTGTCGTGCAATGCCCGTTCGATCAACTCTGAGAGTTCGTCATTCTGAAACGTCTTCCACCAGGTAGCCTCCGGCTGATGCGTGGTTGAGACCGTGTCAGGAATGGGCGCGACTTGAGACCAGCTACCCGGTGCCTCCGTCTTAGGGCGCTGGTAGTCGTTTCCTTGCACACAGGCGGACAACAGTAACGCCGCAACGATGGTTCCCATGCTGGTTGTGGTGCGGCTCACGATGGCTGCTCCGTGGGGACCACTGGAGACGGTTGTGTCTCGCCGGATGTGGGGGAGGGATGCCGTTCAATGAACACGTCGACCTGTTGCCCGGCATAGACTGGAAAGGGCGGCCGTTCAAATCGATAGATGACTTGCAGCACCCGTGTGTCGACTCGTTCAGCGTTCTCACCCGTGAGCGATTTTTTAGGGATCACATAGGGCTCGATCCGCACGAAGGTGAGAGGAATTGTATGGTCGGCCAGAGATCTGATAGAGGCCGTCCCCCCAGCTTGCGGAACGACGAGTGGGGCGTTGACTTCGTCGATGTCGGCACGGACCTGCAGCTGCTCAGTCTCGCCCAACAACATCAACGGTTCAGTCGATCCCAACGTGGCATATTCTCCAGCTCGAAAATTCACTTGTAATATCGTCCCCCGTCGTGGAGCACGGACAGTCAGTCGATCCAGCAGAATCATGACTTCATCACGTTGAGCCATGGCCTGCTTGAGGGTGGCCTGAACACGCTGAGCACCTCGCTTGGCCATCTCAAGCGCGTACCAGGTGCGCTTGAGATCATCTTCGCTCACGGCTCGCTCATCGTGCACCGATCGGAGACGTTGTAATTGGGTTTCGAGGTCGCCGACTTTATATTTCTGCTCTTCGATCTGTGCTTGGAGTGGAGGAATGGCGGCTTCACGGGTCAGGAGCTGTGCGCGCAGTTCTCGATCATCCAGCTGGAACAACGGAGCCTGTTCTGTGACTTGGTCGCCGACTTTCACAAACACCTTGGTAATCAACCCGGCGACCGGGGGAGCGATGCGGACATTTTCATTTACGGCCTCGATGAGGCCGGAGGCCGCGACGGTATGCGGGTAAGGTGACCTGGGCGGTTCCGAGATCGGCTGAGGCATCGGGTCTTTCTGGTTTGCACCCATGAGCACCCATGCTGCGAGCCCCACGCCTGCAATAGCCAGCCAGACGCTCATTCGTTTCATGACGATCATGCGGTTCCTTCCTGTGGGATGTGCTCAATGTTGACGATGCGTCCATCTGTGAGGTTGGCCATACGGTCGCCGAAGTGAAAGATGCGGCTGTCATGTGTGACGACGATGACACAGCGATCCGGTGCGCGCCCCACTTCACGAAGCAGCTTCATGATCTTTTGCCCGTTGGGTCCGTCCAAGGCGGCGGTCGGCTCGTCACAGATGAGCAGGCGTGGCTCATTGACCAGGGCGCGGGCGATCGCGACGCGCTGCTGCTGACCGCCGGAGAGATTCTTGGGGAGAAATTCCATACGATCACCGAGACCGACACGGTTCAGCATGACTCGTGCCCGCCGCAAGGCCTCGGCACGTCCGATCTTTTGGATCAGAAGAGGGACGGCGACGTTTTCAGCAGCGGTCAGCGCGGGGAGCAAATTGAATTGTTGATAGATAAACCCCATGGTTTGTCCTCGAAAGCGGGTCCGCTTGCTGGATGGTAAGTTGCTGAGGGGAACGCCCAGCACATCGATCTGGCCGTCATCGATGTCGAGAATCCCGGCGATGGCAGAGAGGAGGGTGGTTTTGCCGCCGCCGGATTCTCCCACGAGTAACAGCAACTCGCCGAGATAAATATCCAGATCGATTCCTTTCAAGACTGTGACCTGGGTGTCCTCGCTGCCAAAGGATTTCACCACACTCCGTGCACGCACGGCCGCTGGTTGTGAGTCGTCGTTCATGTCCCTCACCGAAAGACAATCGCCGGTTCCAGTCTCACGAGTTTCAAGATGCTGACTGATGCCGACACGAGGCAGATCGTGAGTAATGCGACAAGGACCAAGAGCAGCAGTTGCCAGGTTTCAGCAAAGGGCAAGTTACCGCCTCGCGCCGTCAAGAACCCAAACGCTGTGGCAAGACCAACGCCGACCCCATAGCCGGTGAGACCCACGGTAAAGGCTTGGAGTAAGATCATGCGTGCCAGCGTGAAGGTTGATGCTCCCATTGCCTTCAGCGCGCCAAACTGTTTAAGGTTTTCGATGGTGAACAGATAAAAGGTTTGTCCTGCAATGGCCATCCCGACGATGAATCCGAGCAGAATTGTCGTGCCGAAGTTGATGCCGATCCCAGTATTCTTGAGCACCCACATGATCGTCTTGAACCCGAAGTCCTCCTCGGTGAATGCGCCAAGACCAGTCTCGGCACGGATACGTTGGATGACGTCTGCAACGGGAACTCCGTCCCTGGCTTTTGCCAGTACATAAGAAAGCGTACGGCGCTCGCGCGGAACATAGCGGATTGCGCGCTCGTAGGTGGTATATACGACGGGGACATTCGTGAAACTCTTCTGGGTTTTGGCAATCGCCACAACACGGGCGAGTTTGTCGTTCAATTCAAAGATGGTTCCGACTGTGACGACCGTCGGTCCCCCCATCCGTTCGACGGCCCATTGATCCAGGGCCACGGCATCGGGCTGCAAAATGTCCTCGAACCGACCCTCAAGGACCTCAGCGGGGCGTCCGATCAGCGTCGCTGATTCGAGCCCGGTTAAGGTGATCTGATGGTATTCCCCGTTGGCGAGACGAGCTCGCAACAGACCTCTGTACAGGGGGACCGCCCATTCCACACCGTCGACGCTTCTGACTCGGTCGACCGCGGTGCTGGCGATAGGTTTGACTTCGTCTACTTGGGCGATCCCAGGATCCGTGACCCAGATGGGTACATTGAGATTGCTGATATTGGCTTGGGACCACATCATGAGGCCCCAGAAAATAGAACCTTGCTGCACGATCAGCATCACGGCGAAGGTCAATCCACAGAGCAACATGAGATATTTGGCACGATCGCCGAACAACATCTTGAGTGCGACGTAATTCACAGTGTGTCCTCCGGCTCACGACAGCGAAGCGGCTAGCTGGAAATCACGAAGTAGTCGAGGCAATCGTACCTGATCATGCGGGTGAAACAAATAGGCATCGATCCTGGTAGCAGAGCAGCCGATTCAACGGCTGTTGTCCAAAGATGAGCGACAGATCGATCTGGACGGGTGAGTACCCTGAACTGCGCGCATCAAAGACGCTGATGCTAGGGCAAGGCACCGATGCAGATGTTCGTCGATAGCGTGTCTTGGCTGAGGAGAAGATACTGGCTGCACGATTGAACCGTAAGGACTCAGAGTCCGTGAGCGGAAGCTTGGACGTGTGCGCCGAAGGCCTTGACTTGTGCCTTATCCAGTTTGTGTTCAAACCCAAGGTCAGTACAGGCGATGAGACTAGGGATGATCCTTTTGCAATCGGCTATGGAAATAAGTTGTGCTCATATGCGGGCACTGTAGCATGAGAACACACGGGTGGGAAAGTGGGCCAAGGTCGTCTTGTTATTCTTGGCTGTTTCGGTTCTTCAGGGCCTCAAGCCGAGTCTTATCAAGACTGATGTGCAGTGAGTTCTCTTGGGTGACGATGACGGCACCGGGTGCCTGACGCGTTGCCTTCTTGACCCATTTACGCCGTGTGTAGATGACCTCGCCTTTCCCACTCTTCTTTAAATCACTATAGAGGAGTGCCAAGGTCGCCGCATCGCGAAGGGTTTCGGGTGGGGGGGCGCTCCCCTTTGCAAGCCGTACGACGACGTGAGATCCCGGCGTCCCACGAGCATGTAGCCAGAGATCCTCGCTCTTTGCTAAGCCGAACGTCAGCTCATCGTTCTCACGGGCATTGCGCCCGACGAAGATCGGAAGTCCGTCGGTCGAGGTGAATCGACGGAAAGGACCGTGTCGATCACTCCCTCTTGAGACCTCCCTTCCCGCCACTAGTCGAGCACGGGTTTTCGCCTGTTCATGCTGAGGACGTGTGGTCGGCGGAGTCCAGGTCCCCTGTGCGATCTCCTGAAGTTCTTGTTGGAGTGTTCTTATCTCTTGTTCGGCGCGTTCGATCCGTGGTTGAAGTTCTCGCTCAGCAGCCAGGTACTTTCGATGCTTCCGAAAGTACTCGTCCATATTGCTGTGAGGGGACTTCGTCGGGTCGAGCGGAATCGTGACTTCAGGGAAGTGCTCATCGAAGTAATCGATGAGGGTGATGCGGTCAAGGCCTTTTGTGATCGCACCTAAATTGGCTTTGAGCAATTCACCATAGCGGGAATAGCCCTTGTAGGCGAGTGCCTTGGCTAAATCCCCACGCCAGGCTTCAATCAACCGCTGTTCTTTCTTGAGTGTTTTTCTCAGGGACCGAGCCCTGTTTATTTTGGCATGGTCGACAGCAACGCCTGTTTCCTGAGTTTCATAGAATGCCTCGATCGCTGTTGAAACGGGGAATGGACTGCCGGCCACTCCTGGGAAACGGGCGGGTTTGCCTTCGAAACCTTCAACTACAGTTCGAACCGATGGAACATAGGGCTGGCCGACAAGGTCTCGCTTGTTGGTCAAACTGCGGAGCACGCGCCTCTCAGTATCGAGCACCAGCATATCTACTTTCTGGCCGGTCAATTCGCAGACGATTGTGTGAGGCCCTTCCTTTCCGGTCATCTGAAGCTCAACAATCCGGTCATTCGAGATCTGATGAATCTCGTCGAGTCTGGCCCCTTGGAAGTGAGCCCTGAGATACTGGCAGAATGGGGGAGGCGTCGGAGGATTCTGATGAGGACGGGTCGTGAGGTGGAGTCGAGTACTGTCCAGTTCGCAGGAGATAAGCAGGCGATGGGTCTGACCCGGTGAGCGGATATCAAAGATAATTGTGCGTGGCCTGGGCTGATGAATCTTCTGAATCCACCCCCCTCGTAACACAGGAGTGATCTCTGCCAAGACCAGGACGAGATCCGATCGGTGTAGCGTCATGAGAGAATCCCACTGCCCGGTGACGGCTGCTGACCTTGCGTTACGACCGTCTCAGACGGTCAATTCACCGCATGTTAGAGCGTCGAAGGGATGAATATCTAGACATGTAAATGGAAGGGCATTTGAGGCAACTCTCCGGCTTCTCGCTTGCGCCAACGTTCCTGCTACGCTAGAGTCCTCCCTGTGTCTCTCTCGTGACTGTTCCACCATGCGCCTTCTTGACCCGCTGCTTCTTGCGAAATTACGAGATGAGTTTCGTCTCTCGATGCGATGTCTGTTTGTTGAACTGTGTCGAGAACTGCATGCCGGCCACGTTGATCTGACCAGAGAATTAAGGCTTCCAACCGGTTTCCTTGACAGTCTTCGCTCAGCCTTTCCACCGGAGGTCTATTCCAACTGGAAGGTTGTCGGATGGATCGAGACACTGAATGACCTCGTGTATCTCTTGGACGTGTTCCGTCAGTTCAAATCGGAACAGGATCGGCCGGAGTTTGCTGAGCAATTACTAGCCGAGTGTCGGGAGAAGTTTTTCGAACATGGCTACCTGGATGATCTCTTTCCCTCGGGGCAACCCCACGCGAGTGGCTTAGAGAAACGGTTGTTCGCGCTGTGCCAGCGGTTGGTGCACGAGTTAACTCAGGAGTCCCTGTGGTTTGACCCGACCGTGCCGGTCAGATGGTGCCGCCGTCACAAGGTACGAGATTGGAATGTTCCGGGGACCCTAGCCGATAACTGTGAGCGTAGTGAAATCACGGGAACGATCGCGATTGGCATGGCTGAAGCGTGGTGCCAGGCACCGAGTGAAGTCCGGCGAGCACTGCGTCAGTCGTCAGGGCGCGTGGTGTTTCGAGTGGAGCCGACCGGTATGACTCTGAATGTCGGCAACATCGTATCACCGATCTGGTCGGGTCGGGGAGAGGATGGGCAATGGGAGTGGGCTTGCCATCCACCAACCGTCGCCATCCAGAGCGACCACGATCCGGTCACCGTCGGTCCGACACTTGTCTATGGGAAAGATCGCCAGCCAAGAACTGTGAAATCGACCGATCGGCGACAGGTCGAACGCATTGCTCGTGCCTGGCAGACCATCGAGCTTGCGTGGCCTGAGGGCCATGATGTGCTCAGGCTGCTGACTTCTCGTATTGTTCCGCTCCAAGCGAAAGGGGTTGTCAGCTTCAGCTACCGGCATCGACCGGGACTGTCGTTCATCAACTGTTTCGATCGCGACAACCTCGATTTGATCGACGATCTCATCCATGAGAACAGCCATCACCATTTGAATCTCCTGCTCCGAAAATACGTCATGTATCGTGGAGACCATAACCAACAGATCTTCTACTCACCGTGGAGGCGGAGCCTCCGCCCGTTGCGTGGCATCCTCCATGCGACCTTCACGTTCACCATGGGTGCCCTGTTGTTCCAACGGCTTTCGTCATGGGGTTCGGGACGAAACGGGATGGGGAGATGGAAGAAGGCGGGTCTGATTCAGCGAGACCTGCAACGGGCACATTTCCGTTGCTTGGAGGAAGTGGCGTCTGTCCGGTATTCCCTTCAAGATCTGCACTATGCCGACCATCATCTCGGGTGGCTGACTGGTTCTGGTCGGCGTTTGGTTGGGCAGTTGGCTGAGGCGATTGACCAGGTTGAACGTGAGAGCAAACGATTGAGACGTGAAGTGGAACATTCTCAATTTGGTTCAGCCTTACGGAAACACATCAAGGAACTCCAGCAAGCTCGGCAGACCTATGGGCCGGTTCGGCTGAGTAAAACCTGACAGTAGAAGCGCTCTATTTCTTGACGATCAGTCCAATCGGAGTAGACTCGATCGCAAGAGGTGAGGCTATGCATAGCTTGGAAGGGATACATCATGTAAGAATTGCACGGGCTGTTCTGTGCGGGTGGGTATGCTGCGTAACGCTGGCCTCTAGCGGGATGGCCACGGAAGCGGCAACGATTGAAAGTCCAAAGGCAATCAAGGTCGAAAAACTGCTTACACTCATCCGCGTCTCAGAACTCGAGTCGGAATATGACTCACTTACTCAGAAATATGTCAGCGACTATGAGCAGCAAATAAGAAAAACCATAGTGAGTACCTATCCAAACCTGGCTGGTGAAAAAAAGAAGCAAATTGATCAATTGCTTGATGCATTCTTGAAGGACATCAGAAAATCAATCGGGCAAGTTGAGACTCTCCACGACCATTTAAAGCATGCGTATTCGAACAATTTCGGTGAAGATGAGCTTGATCGTCTCATTGCGCACTACTCCTCTCCGCTCGGAGAAAAAGATGCAGGAATGAAGAAAAGTGCGGCTATCGAATATAACAAGATGTGGACGACTCAGTTCATGAACCAATATAAGGCCCGAGTCGAAAAGCTCTTCCAGGTAGTCGCTCTGGTTGTGAAAGGGAAGGGGAAGCAGGGGGCCTAGCGATAACAAGCCCATACATATCAGTCCGACTCCTGTCTTCGAGAAGAGCCTCCACTCAGGAACAGTAACGCATACTGATTAGCGCCAGTTCGAACGGCCGCGAGTGGAGATTGTTTCACTTTGCCCAGCCCTACGGAAGTCCCTCAAAGAGCTTCAGCAAGCCAGCCAAGCCTATGGACCGATTCGGCTGAAGCACAGGTATCAAGTGTGATCAGGATGACAATTCTATGAAGAAGCCAACGGCAACGAAGAAGACCAAAATCGGCGTCGGACGGCAGCGGCTCAAATCCGTTGCGAAGGAATTGCGAAAACAGTACGGACCGATACTTAAACGGCTGGCACGAGTCTGAAAGTATTACGAGAGGCACTGAGAGTTATCAGCGTTCCTTTTCATGATCCACTTGCAGCATCACGAAAGGTCACACCTGGCTGGCCAATCAAGCCATTGATGCAGCGTCTCACAATTCGCTCCACCGCGAACACCTCCATCAATGCTGGGGGCAGTATGCCCCAATGGTGTGTCCAAGGAAATCGTGGGGCGGAGGAACGCCGGTAGGCTGTCAGCTCCCTTCTTATCCGTCACGCGCAATTTGAATCGATAGATTCGAGGTTCTGAGACCGTTGGCGCAAGGAAGGAAGCCTCGGAGTTGTTGGCATCGAGCAGCAGGACGCTGTATGAGGCGTTACAGGCCGAGGATGACTCTGATCCGCCGCTCGACTTCTTCAAACATACTTTGAGGTAGACTGCCGATCTCTTTATGGAACGATTCATTGGCTACTGCGATCAGCTGTCCCAACAGCAAGTCGCTGTCACAGTCGAGGGCTGCGTCTCCTTTAGAAAGACGGAATCGCAAAATTCCAGGATCCTCCACGAGTTTGCTGGTTGTTGGAATGACGATGGTGGAAGGGTAGCCGGCTTCATTCACGAGGTCGGACTGCACGACCAAGGCCGGTCGCAACTTTCCGGGTTTGGTGCGGACTCGTGGGTTGAAATCCACCACGTACAGGTGGCCGCGCTTGATCTGCATTAGTCGTCTGAAAGCCGGCGGCCTACTGCAGCCTGAGCAAGCTCTCGATGTTCTCGTTTGTCGGCTGCCGCGCAGCGCCGGACCGATTCGCGGATCTCAAGCCGTAACCGCTCTTCCGCAGTCTGGTGTTCGAGGGTCTTCAGCGCCATTCGAAGCACTCCCGCCTTTGTCGGAATACGCAGTTCCTTCCGAAGACGCTCGATCTGCTGCTCTTCTTTCTTCGATACCGCAATGGCTCCCATAATTTACTACCTTATGTGGTTACTAACGCGTAGTATTATATGGAGTATTTGTTCGGGGATCAATGAGTTTTGTACTTGAGGAAGATGGGATGTCGGCATGACCTGCGAGGGAGAACAAGGCTTCGCGCTTCTAAGGCTCCACTGTCACGTCTACAAACGCCGGTAACGAGTCGGCTCCCTTCTTGTCCGTTACACGCAACTTGAAACGATACGTTCGCGGCTCTGAGACCGCCGGCGCGAGGAAGGAGGCTTCGGAGTTGTTGGCGTCGAGTAGCGAAACCTTGCTGCCGCGCACTTGGCTCCAGCTATAGTAGAGCGCTTCGCCTTCAGGGTCTCTGCTCTTCAGCCCGCTCAGCTTCACTCTGGAACCGGCCTTGGCCGTCTTGTTCGGGCCGGCATCGGCGATCGGCGGTTCGTTCGGTTCATCGTTCACATTCACGCCAATATCGAGGGAGCCTTGTTTGCTACGGTTATTGACGGTAATGGTCGTCTTACCGTTGCCGACAATCTGAAGTAAGCCGCCGGGTAAAATCTTGATGACTTGTTGATTGGAAGATTCATAGGTGGTGCCGCTGGCCGGTGTGCTGATCCGTCGCGTGACGTTGTCGGCAAAGTCGGCGACGACCGGAAGTTCAAAGATCTTGCCGAGTGAGTCAACATGGCCGAACGCGGAGGACTGTCCCGATCGGCCGAGCTGCAATGGCTTATCCGTCTCAAAGTCGATGGCCGTGAGAGCAGCAGCGGGTTCAACCTGAACGATCACTTCATCGAAGATGGATCTTGTCCCCAATCGTCCACGCGAGATTTCGGCCACTGCCAACAGTCGCATAGGCCCGATACCGTCCTGTGGGACGCTCAGTGGTCCGCCAAAGGGCGGATCCTGTCCAGCTGTTCCCACCATCGCGACCGGGACGACGATCGAGCCACTGGCGGTTGAATCGTCTTGTTCGACCAGGGCTTCGTCTTGCTCACCATACCAATAGTAGCGGACCTTGATGATGCCGGTATCCTTCCCAAGATCCACATGCGCGATCACGGTGTTTCCAGCGGGCAACTTGGCTCCTTCCGCCGGCTCCGTGATTTTGAAGGCGAACGGTTGCTCGGTCAGGAAACTTGTGACAAGTGCAAAAGCTAAAAAGCTACTAAGTAGGGGAGAGAAGAGGCGGTTTTCAAACTTGACCCTTTTCACTTTGAACTTCTTACCGTCCACACTCATCGTGTCAGATGGTACGGAACGTCGGTGAGAATGACGCGGTCTTTAAAGAGTAGTGCTGCTTTCAGCAGCAATGCTCGTTGGTTGTGCAGGATGCCTTGCCACCACTTCGCGGGAAGAATCTCCGGGATTACGACAGTCACCCAGGTATTCGGGTCTTTTTCAAGTACTTCCTCGACGTAATCCAGCAACGATCCCAGAACTGATCGGTAAGGAGAGGAGAGAGCAATCAAATTCACGCCACCTCCCCATTGCGCCCATTGGATTTTGACCTTGGCGCTTTCTTCGGGATCAACATCGACGAACACGGCACGGATTTCGCCGGGCCGACTTCTTGCGTAATCCAACGCACGGACCACGGCACGATTCAAACCGCTGATCGGGATGATGACGATATTGCGCCTTGGCAAGGGCGGACGCTCTCCTCGACGGTCGAGCGCGATTTGTTCGGCGACGGCTTTGTAGTGGGAGCGAATCCCTTGAAACATAAGCAGAAGGATTGTGATCAGAAGGAAGACGATCCAGGCACCCTGGATGAACTTGGTGCTGGCGATAATAATCGTCGCGATGCCGGTTGTTACAGCGCCGGCTCCATTGACGATTAGCTTGGTCTGCCAGTGTGGTCCCTTCTTGACGAGCCATCGCTTCACCATGCCCGCCTGCGAGAGGGTAAATGACACAAATACGCCGATCGCATATAGGGGAATCAGCGCGTGCGTGTCTCCCTGAAAGAGAATGAGCAGAAGACAGGCAAAGAACCCAAGGATAATGATGCCGTTCGAAAAAACGAGGCGATCGCCGAACGTCGCCATCTGATGAGGCATGAAGCTGTCTCGCGCCAGAATCGATGCCAGGTGGGGGAAGCCCGCGAAAGCGCTATTTGCGGCCAGGACTAATAGGGCCATGGTGCCGATCTGCACAGCATAGTAGATAGCGCCGCTGCCGAACGTGACACGTGCCAGTTGAGAAACCACCGTTTCATCAGGTTTGGCCAGGATTCCATAGTGATAGGCCATCCAACTGATGCCCATGAACAGTGATGCCAGGATGGTTGACATCCAGACCATGGTGGTTGCGGCATTCTTGGATTCGGGTGAGCGAAAGGCCTTCACTCCGTTCGAAATCACTTCCATACCGGTGACGGCTGCGCAGCCTGCAGCAAAGGCACGAAGCACTAGAAACAATGTAAGGGTTTCCGTCTCGACAATGTTTGAGGGGGGAGGGATTTCACCGGAAATAGAGAGAGACCGAATGGTTCCTACGATGACCAGAAGGCCGAGCCCTCCTATGGCAAAATACGTCGGTACGGCGAAAAACTTGCCTGATTCGCGAACCCCTCGTAAGTTCATCACCACAATGAACAGGATGGCGACCAGCCCTAAGGCTTCTCGATGGATGAACAGGCCTGGGATGGCCGAGGTGAGTGCGGCGATGCCAGCCGCCACGCTGACGGCGACAGTTAAGACATAATCGATCATCAGTGCCGCTGCTGCGACCAGGGCCGGACGATCGCCCAGGTTCGACCGTGCGACGACATACGCACCGCCTCCTTCTGGATATTCGTAGATGATCTGGCGATAGGAGATTGTTAGAACAAGGACCAGGAAGAGAATGGCCAGGCTGACGGGGATCGACCAGGCAACTGCAGCAGCGCCAGCGAGTACCAGTACGAGCAAAATCTCCTCCGTCGCGTAGGCAACGGAGGAAATGGCATTCGATGAGAAGATAGCCAAGGCGATGGTCTTGGAAAGCCGTTCATGCCTTGCCTGGGCAGTCTTCAGTGGGTCGCCGACGAGCCAGCGTTTCAAAATCATGGGAGGATTATCGCATAAACCTACCAGTGGGTGAATGCTAAGATGACCGCGACTATAGGTCGAACGGCCTATACAAGAGCACGATGACAGAAATTGATGGACGAGTTGACGGGAGGTTCCTAGTACTGTTATGGTTACCCTGCATTTCGCTCGTGGTAGTCCGGCGAGGAAATGCTCAACCATAACGGACTTCGCGATCGCATCGCGACCAGGTCCAGTTTGGAGCTACACCCAGCCCGGTTGTTTCTCCCCTCGGTTCTCTGATCCCGTCATAATGCGATCAAACTGAAAGGATAGTTTAGTGGATACGTCTGCTCCCCGCAATTTTCACGCCCTCGGTTTATCCGAGGCTCTTTTACACGACCTGGCTGATGCCGGGTTTGCTTCACCAACTCCTATTCAAGAACAAGCCATCCCTCCCGCTCTGGCGGGACGCGATGTGATCGGATGCGCCCAGACCGGCACGGGAAAAACGGCGGCGTTTGTGATTCCGATGATTGAACGGCTGTCTACCGTACCAAAAGGGCAGCCGAAAGCGTTGATCCTAGCGCCGACGCGTGAGCTCGCCTTGCAGACTCTGACCACGATTGAGAAACTTGGGCGGAGTCGGCGCATCTCTGCGACCGTTATCGTGGGAGGCGCAGACATGCAAGCCCAAGTGCGAGGCTTGCGACAGCGACCGGACATTCTGGTGGCGACGCCGGGTCGACTTCTTGATCATATGTGGAACGGCACGATTTTGTTGTCGTCCATCAAGATATTGGTGTTGGACGAGGCAGACCGGATGTTGGATATGGGCTTTGCGCCTCAAATCAATCAGATCCTTGATGCCTTGCCGGAGGAGCGGCAGACCTTGCTCTTTTCGGCCACGCTGCCGGCGGATCTGGCTCGGTTGGTTCAAGCCAGCGTCAACAACCCTATTCGCATCATGGTGGCACCATCAGCCACGACCGCTGACGGAGTGACTCAAGCAGTGCATCATACATCGCATGCCGACAAGTCCGATCTTCTCTTATCTCTCTTAGGGGCCGACCAGGATACCGCGCTGGTCTTTACCAGGACGAAGCACAGGGCCGATCGGTTGGGACGCATGCTGGGTCATGCCGGGCATCGAGTGGCGGTATTGCACGGAGACCGGAGTCTGTCGCAGAGGCGTGCCGCATTAGAGGGCTTTAAACGCGGGTCATTCCGCGTGCTGGTTGCGACGGATATTGCCGCCCGAGGCATCGACGTGGCGAACATCGGCCACGTGATCAATTTCGATCTACCGAATTGTCCGGAAGATTACGTGCACCGCATCGGCCGCACGGCTCGGATGAAGATGACCGGTCGCGCCACGAGTTTTGTGACCGGCGAAGACCAGCGGCAGCTTCGGGATATTGAGCGGCTACTCGGACATGCAGTTCCGCTCGCTCCTGGGAGTAGTGCTCCGTCATCGGCTGCGCATGCCGGAGTCAGCCACTTCCGTCGGAATGATCGTTCTTCGCCCAGTCACGTGAAGGGCTCCGGACGTTTCCGTCGTCCGAACTCAAGAGGCGCGCATGCTGAACCATCCACACGTAATGCTTCGGCGGCCATGCGTCCTTAAAGTTCGAAAATAGTTCGCAAAATCTACCTCGTGAGATACAGTATATTTCACGAGGTAGATTGGCATGCAGACGATTCAGCAGCCGGAGCTGGTCCGTCACAAAGTTCGGCGATACTCCCGAGTGCGCATCTCCATACCTTTCAGCTGCTCACTTGCTTCTCTAGCGCCTCGATGGTGGTTTCAAAAACCGATTCATGACGTTGGTCTGGTGTATGACCTGTCGTTACACGGCCTATGCGTGAGCACCGACGCGGTCATCAAGCCGGGCGACCAGGTTTCTCTCACACTCCGGCTGACCAAGGGTAGTCTTCCCGCTGATGTGGCGGTGGCCACCGTGTGCTGGACGAATTATCAGTTCCATGGACTTGCGTTCAGAGCACTTTCGCAATCGTCCTTGAGGCAGTTGGTTGAGTACATGAACGTCTCAGATATAGAGAAAGAGTAAACCACATGGATGATCTACACCTTCGGACCGGCAGTGGACCAAGTACCCCACAATTGCGCAAGCATCCGCGTGTACGTGTCTCGGCTCCCTTTCCCTGCTTGCTGGCACGTGTAGGTCGGATGAGGAAGGGAGCGGTCGAGCAGGGATTGGGGATTGTCTACGATGTGTCTACAAAAGGCGCCCGTGTCATGACGGAAGCGGCGATCACGCCTGGAGACCGAATCGCGATGAGGTTGCGATTGCCTCATCAGGCGGGATCCATGGTTATCGAAGCCGCCACCGTCAGGTGGGGAAAAGAACACACGTACGGCGTGGAGTTTGAGGCCTTATCTCCGAGCGACAATAAACATATCCAGAGCTTTATGACCCGCCAGTCCAAGTCCGGACCCATGGTCGCAGCCTAACTCTATCAGGCTACATGCTGCTCCCCTGATAGTCTCGATCGCGCCGAAGGTGCTGAACGATCGACGCTCGCATGCTCAAGCTTAGTCTGATGGGGTTTATCGTTCAGGGCCTCACTCATACTCAGTGGGACGGCATAGGACACGGTGGTAGGCGAAAAGTGAGCAGGCCTCCTTCAGGAGCTCGAGGTGGCAATCGGGCGAGTCAAACGTTATTTGATCGCGACCGCTTTAACTTCTTTAAATGTGGTATGACCTTGCAAGACTTTGTGAATGCCGTCTTGAACGAGTGTTGTCATCCCCTCTTCGAGTGCGGTCTTGAGCATGTCTTCAGTGCGTGCTTTCTGTTGCACCATTCGCTTCATTTGGTCCGTGCCCAACAGGAGTTCGTGTAGAGCGACTCGTCCTTTGAAGCCGGATCGATTGCATGTCTCGCAGCCTTTCCCACGCGAAAGCCGGAACGTATTATCTTGCTTGATGCCGAGCTTGTCCCAATACTCAGGGTTGTAGCCTAATCGGATTTCTTCATACTCCTCTTTGCTTCCGATGTATTGCTCTTTGCATTCTTTGCAGATCCTACGAGCCAACCGCTGTGCAAGAACGCCCAGCATGGCATCGGCAAAACTGAATGGATCGCAGCCCATGTCGAGGAGACGCGTGACCGTTTCAACCGCGCTGTTCGTGTGCAACGTACTGAGCACCAGGTGGCCGGTCAGCGACGCTTCGATACCCGTGTCCGCCGTTTCCTTATCTCGCATTTCTCCCACCATGATGACATCGGGGTCGGCGCGGAGAAATGCGCGCATGGCTGTCGCAAATGTGAGGCCAATCTTCGGCTGAACCTGCACTTGGCGAAGACCATATTGGGTAATTTCGACGGGATCTTCGGCAGTCCATATTTTGATATCTGGAGTATTGATATTGCCGAGCACCGAGTGAAGAGTCGTCGTTTTTCCTGACCCGGTCGGACCGACACACAAAATGATACCGTACGGCCGTTCGGATATCTCTTTCAACACTTTGAGGTTCCGCTCAGAGAATCCCATCTTATCGAGAGGTAGCGGCTCACTTGCGGCGAGAATACGCATGACCACGTCTTCGTTGTATCCGGCGGTGGGAAGTGTCGCGACGCGGAGTTCAATTTCCTTCGATTCCGTTAGCTTGAACTTGATTTTCCCGTCCTGAGGTTTGCGGCGCTCGGCGATGTCCAAACTGGCCATGATCTTGAGTCGAGAAACGATCGCACGGCGGTAACTCTGGGGAATCTTCATATATTCAAAGCATTCCCCGTCGACGCGGAAGCGCACCAGTGTTTCACGCTTTTCTCCATAAGGCTCGATGTGGATGTCCGACGCATTTTGACGGTAGGCGTCAGCAATGATTTGATTGGCCAGACGGACGATCGCGCTGTCGTTTTCATCCAGTCCGCCGCCCCCGGAGGAGTCCTCCATGGCCTCTGCCTGGGCTTCAGTGACGAGTTCACCGAGAATATCTGACACGTTTTCGTCGAGTTTGCGTCCCCCGACGTCGCTCTGTCCAGTTGCTGAGCCGAGAAACTGTGAGATGTCTCGGCGGAGACTGACCGCGAAGCGGATGTTGAGTCCGGGGAATGTTCGTTTGATATCTTGAACGCGGTCAAGGTCGCCCGGGTCGTCGGTTAGAATTTCGATAGCCGTGCGATCGCGTTTGAGCGGCATCCAATGGT
Organism: uncultured Nitrospira sp.; assembly: GCA_902500755.1. Taxonomy (GTDB): domain Bacteria; phylum Nitrospirota; class Nitrospiria; order Nitrospirales; family Nitrospiraceae; genus Nitrospira_D. Next base: position 47,374 of record CABVRV010000004.1, on the reverse strand, counting down.
TTTTTCTCAGATAATCGACATTCAGATTCTTCAACAACTCGACATCGACGATGGTGCGTTCGCTGTACTCGATATAGGGACATTTATGGAACTGGGCGAGCGATTTGCCGATATCGATCTTTGGAACCTTGTATTTTTCGATCAGGATGCTTTCGAGATCGCTCATCCCTTTTCGGGAGTCGACGATGGCCTGGTCAAGCTCATTTTGAGTGATGCGGCTATTGCTGACCAGAAGGTCAAACTTGGTCGGAGTTTTCTTGGATATCTTTCGAAGGTTGAAGAACGCAATCCCAAGCGCTTTTGCAATTTCATCAACCGCCTCTTCATCTTTTCGAGTAAAGCGACTCCCGCTTTTCTTGTTGAGAAGTTGGAGCACTCCCATCAAATACTTGTTGTCGGCGACGATCGGGTATGTGAGAACTTGTTTGGTCTTGAATCCGGTCCGTTTATCGTAAGACGTGTCATGAATCAGAGACGGGTGAGTGGCTTGGAGCTCCGCGATATTGTAGACGTCGGCGATGTTCACGGGGCGCAGATACTTGGCGCAGAAACCGGCCAGACTTTGTTCGGTAATGGAAATACGGACTTCTTCGACGCCGTCGATGTGCGGAACCTTAGAGAAAATCTCTTTCTTCTCCGCATCGAACGCGAAGAGGGTCAAATCTTCCGCATCGAACAAACTGAGGATGTCCTTGTGCAGATCGAGCAGGATCTGATCGAGATTGTTGGCGGCATGAATCTGAGTGGTAATGCGTTTGATATGCTCCGCGTGCTCGACTTTTTGTTGCAACTCCTGGACGTTTGGAGTTACGGGCTTGGCTTGCATTCGACTCTGCTTTCTCCGCTGTCGAGACGTGAAACGATCTGGTTGTACGCTGGATTCGTAGGTGCCGAGTTGCGAATAGGTTTAGGTTATAGAACTGCGAATCGAGTTTTAGTCTAGCCGAAAGAGAGCGTAAGGCAAGGAAAAGACACTTTCCGTCGATGGAGATCAAAGATTGGTGAGACAGGAGGAGAGCGAGAGCGCTGCAGGCTGAGTCACGCGACGGACGGATCCGTTTCGGAGCAAAGTTTTCTGATGTGGGCAACCAGATCACCTGGGGCGACGCGCGACTTGGTTCCGCCTCTCCGAATTTTCATCTCCACTATGCCGTCGGCAAGACCTTTGTCACCCACAACGATCTGGAACGGGATTCCAATCAGATCAGCGTCATTGAATTTTACGCCTGCGCGATCAGGACGATCATCCCATAGCACATCAAAACCCGCAGCCGTCAATTCGGAATAGAGACGTGTGGCGGTTGAAGTGGTCTTTTCTGATTGGCTGACGGTCAGCAGGTGGAGATGAAAGGGTGCAATGGGAAACGGCCAGATGATGCCTTTGTCGTCGTGATGTTGTTCGATTGTCGCCGCCGCCGTACGACCTACACCGATTCCGTAACAACCCATAATGGCAAGGCGCTCTTTGCCTTGCTCGTCAAGGATCGTGGCGTTCATTTTCTGACTATATTTGGTGCCGAGCAAAAACACTTGCCCGACTTCGATGCCCCGAGCAAGAGTCAACACACCAGGACCTCGAGGGGAAGGATCCCCGGCCTGCGCATTTCGAAGATCGGCAAATTCTTCGACGGCAAAGTCTCGATCGATGTTGGCATTCTGATAATGAGTGTCGGCCTTGTTGGCGCCGATCACGACATTTTTCAACCCCTGGACGGCCCAATCAGCAAGAATGCGTACCGGTTGGAGTCCGATCGGTCCGACAAACCCAGGAGGACATCCCGTGAGTCGCTGGACTGTCTCAGGATCAGACAGTGTGACATCGGTCACCTTAAGTAGCCTGGCCAGTTTGACTTCATTGACCTCATGATCGCCTCGGATCAATACGGCAACCGATTCGGTTCCTGTTCGATACAGCAGCGTCTTTACCAGTTGCCGAGGCGTGATCTGTAAAAAGGCTGTTACTTCTTCTACTGTTCGGCGTTGCGGTGTCGCGATGAGCGTTAATGGAAGGAGGGCGGCGGTATCGGCTTCAGTGGGCGCAAGCACTTCAGCTCGCTCGAGATTGGCGGCATAGGATCCCTGGTCGCTGTAGGCCACCATCGCTTCGCCGGTATCTGCGAGAACCATGAACTCATGCGAGACATCCCCGCCGATCAACCCCGTGTCGGCTTCAACTGCTCGAAAGGTCAGGCCGCAACGTGTGAAAATCCGAGTATAGGCGTCATACATGTTCTGATAGCTGACCTTGGCGCCGGCTTCGTCGAGGTCAAAACTATAGGCGTCTTTCATGATGAATTCTCGCCCTCGCATGAGCCCGAAGCGGGGGCGGATCTCGTCTCGGAATTTGGTTTGGATTTGATAAAAATTCAACGGGAGTTGGCGATAGGAACGCACTTCTCGCCGAAATAGATCGGTGATGACTTCTTCGTGCGTTGGACCCAAGCAGAAATCACGTTCGTGGCGGTCCTTGAAACGGAGGAGTTCCTTCCCGTAGTAGTCCCAGCGGGCGGTCTCTTTCCACAACTCGGCGGGGGAGGCAATCGGCATCAACAGCTCCTGCGCGCCGGCTCGATTCATCTCTTCACGAATAATCTGTTCGATCTTACGGATAACGCGTAGACCGAGCGGAAGATAGGTGTAGATACCTGCCGCCACCTTGCGGATCAGTCCGGCGCGCAGCATCAATCGATGGCTGACGGTTTCTGCTTCTCCGGGATCGTCCCGTAGGGTCGGAATCAACAATTGGGAAGTCTTCATGGTGTGGTAGCTATTAGGATACGAGTTGAGCGGTGGAAGATTTCACAGAATGCTCAAACAAGTTATCTAACAAGGCCGCAGGCGAGAAGAAACCGGAGGCGTGTGTGTTCTCACCCACCCGCCCCGAGCTGTCATAGCAGCTCTTTGCCTCGATGGGGTACGTTGAGGATTTCTTGGAGCCGAGAACGAAGTTAGGGACTTGTTTCAGCATTCTGCCTAGCGGGAGAAGATGCGTTCGAGGTCATTCCAGAAAGCGAAGATCATCACACCAACCAGCAAGACCAACCCTACCTGTTGGGCAACTTCTCGTTGTCGTTCGCCGAGCGGTTTGCGGAGGATGCCTTCAATCAAGAAAAAGAGCAAGTGGCCGCCGTCGAGTATAGGGATGGGCAGCAAATTGAGGACCCCAAGATTGATGCTCAGAATGGCGATCAGAAAGACGACGCTGGAGGCACCCTGAGAGGCGGCTTCTCCCGAGATATTGGCGATCGTCAACGGACCGCCGATATTCTTGCTCGAAATATCACCGACGATCATCTTATAGAGGCCGATCGCCGTCAGTTCCGTCCAACCCCACGTGGCTTCCAGTCCTTGATACACGGCTTCCGCGACGTTGTCGGCCCGCATCAAGGAGCGACCAGGACCGGAGATGCCGATCTTCCCCACTTCTGAAGTCTGCCCATTGACCGTGAGTTTTTCACTGGCTGGCGTGACGGTCAACGTGGTGCGCTTTCCCTCGCGGAGCACCTCGAATGCTAACGGTTTCTCCGGGTGTTCTCTCACCTGCGTCGTCATCTGCGCCCACGTATAGATGGGGTGTCCCTCGATCGAGACCACTCGATCGCCGGGCTGGAGTCCACCAATGGATGCGGGTGATCCGTGCATGATCGAGGTAACCAAGGGAGGTGTTTCTTCGACTCCGATCGTATACAGCGGTTCGTCTGGGGATGGAGATGCTGTGTCTCCAGCAATCGGTACGGGAGTCGCTGTGAGCATTTTGAGTTGCCCCTCTCGTCGGACTTCGAGTGAGAGAGGCTCCCCTTTGCTCCTGGACACGATATCCAACAGCTCGGTCTTGGTGGAGATATCTTGCCCATTGACTCTGACGATACGGTCGCCGACTTCCATTCCTGCGACCGATGCAGGAGATCCAGGAGCCAGAGCCTCGACGTCGGCGCTGAGATCACGAAAAGTCGGGACAAAGAGGGGAGTACCGGTCGATAACCATCCGGCAAAGATCAAATAGGCTAAAATAAAATTAAATCCTGGGCCAGCTGCAACGATGAGGACTTTTCCCCAAAGCCCTTGATGCGAAAATGAACGACGACGGTCGTCTGGAGTCGTGGCCTCCGTCTCGTCTTCACCGAATAACTTGACGTACCCACCAAGTGGAACGGCCGAGACAAGATACTCTGTTTCACCGACCTGACGGCCGAATATTTTTGGTCCAAAACCGATTGAAAACTTCAAGACCTTCACTCCGACCCAGCGGGCGGCGAGAAAGTGGCCGAGCTCGTGGAAGGCGACCAATACGCCAAGGACGACGAGAAACCACCAGGCTTTCTGGAGGAGGAGCCAGAGCGTATCGGGGGACCAGGCGAATGCGGATGTCATGGGAAACTCCCTGTTGCGTACTCGGTCTACCGCTCTAATCTAACAGACGTCGCATGAAATGCAAAACAATCGTTAGTGTGATGACGCGTGCACCAATGATTCTGCCTTTTCCCTCGCCCATCGATCGGCTTCCAATGCGTCTTCGAGACAGGTGATATTGTGCTGAGCATGCGCGTCCATGGTGCTGCGAATGACCTGCGCGATTTCGACAAAACGGAGGCCATGGTTGAGAAACGCCTCGACGGCAATCTCATTCGCAGCATTCATCGTGGCGGGCATGGTGCCTCCGACGCGAAGCGACTCGTATCCGAGATTGAGGCAGGGAAAGCGGTCATGGTCGGGTTTGCAAAAAGACAACTGTCCGATCTCCGTCAGCTCCAACGAGGGAAGATCAAGGGCCATCCTTGCGGGGTAACGCATGGCATAGGAGATGGGGGTCCGCATATCCGGAAGCCCTAATTGGGCGATGATCGAACGATCTTTATACTCCACGAGAGAATGAATAATGCTTTCCCGATGAACCATGACCTCGATGTTGGACTCTGGGATATCGAAGAGCCAGCGCGCTTCTACGACTTCCAACCCTTTATTCATCAAGGTGGCTGAATCAATGGTAATCTTGGATCCCATCTTCCAGTTTGGATGCTGCAAGGCTCGTTCAGGTGTCACGTCCTGGAGTTGCTCGTGGGGCAGCGTCCAGAGCGCTCCACCGGACGCGGTAAGTATCACACGTCGGACGTCCTCGACGCGGTGGCCTTCCAAGGATTGAAAGATCGCGCTATGCTCGCTATCGACCGGGAAAATTCTGACACCATGTTTCCGCGCTTCATCCTGCATCAACTTGCCGGCCATCACCATCGGCTCTTTATTGGCCAATGCGATGTGCTTGCCGCTCCGAATGGCGGACAAGGTGGGAATGAGCCCGGCCGCTCCCACAATGGCAGAAATCACCAAGTCGGCATCGAGGACCGATGCCACGTGACTGATGCCCTCTTCGCCGGACATAATGTCGACCCGAAGGTCGGCACATCGGCCTCGAAGCAGAGCAGCTAAGGATTCGGTAGAGACGGCCACAGCTTCGGGCCGGAACCGGTGAATCTGCTCTTCCAACTTCTCGATGTTGCTGCCCGCCGTCAGCCCTACCACGCGAAATTCATCGGGAAACCGCTGAACGATATCGAGTGTGTTGGTCCCGATCGATCCGGTCGATCCCAGGATGATAATCGACTTCATATTCTCTCCTCTCCGTTCGTCTATGAAGGGGGCGACAAGCCTCGAACGTAGGCGACATAGTAGTAGAACGTGGGGGCGGTGAACAAGAGACTATCAAGCCGGTCCAGCATCCCGCCATGACCCGGCAAGATCCCGCCTGAGTCTTTGACCCCAGTCCGACGTTTGATCATCGATTCAAAAAGGTCTCCGAGTAGGCCCGCTGTCGTCAGGAGCACTCCGAGGATCACCGCATCCGCCAGGGGGAGCTCTGACGTGAACCACCACTGAGCCAGGAACGCCACACCGACCGCCAAGACAAGCCCGCCGAGGACCCCTTCGACGGTTTTCTTTGGACTGATCGACGGGAGCAGCGGGCGTTTCCCCCACAAGGTCCCCGCATAGTAGGCGCCGGTGTCCGAGGCCCACGTCACGACGGCGAGAAAGAGCACGAGCCATTCGCCGCCAGGCAAGGTGCGGGTCGATACCACGGTACTCAGGGGGAAGCCTACATACAACACGCCGAGGAGAATCACGACGGCATCGTTCCAGTGGTGCTCCGTTGAAGCGGCGGAGATGGACACGGTCACCGCCGCCACGAGCACAGTGCCGACGAGAAGTTCCGACAAGGAGAAGGAAAAATGAGAGTGAGTCAGTGTAAGGGCGAAGCCTGTGAGTCCTCCTCCCAACAGGAGGCGGCTCAAGTGCGAAGGAAAGCTGAGATTGTAGAGTTCCAACAGCGCAATAGACCCGACGACAAGCAAGAGGAGGGTCAAGGCCCAGGGAGCAAGATGCGCGATGATGATGTAGACCGCGGGAATCAGTGCGAGCGCGGTGTAGAGACGGCGGAGGTCGAATCGTCGGGTGCGTGCCGGTGAGGTCGTCACAAATGTTGAGCTATGGGCAAGAACTTCTATTGCGAGGGTATATCCCACGAATGTTATGATGATACGGTGCTCAGGACTCGACCAAATCGACGTTCCCGCCTTTGATACTCGATCAACGCCAGGAGGAACTCCCGCCGGCGAAAATCCGGCCATAGCGTCGGGCTAAAGCACAGCTCGGTGTAGGCCAATTGCCACAGGAGAAAATTGCTGATCCTGGTTTCGCCACTCGTCCGAATCAGAAGGTCGGGATCAGGAAGCGGATGGGTGGAGAGGTACTCTTTGAACGTCGTTTCATCGATCTGGTTCGGCTGTATGGCGCCTGTTTGGACATCGTCGATCAGGGCTTTCACGGCATCGACGATCTCCGCTCGCCCGCCATAGCTCAGCGCGACGGTCAGGATCATTTTGTCGAGATGCGCGGTCTCTTTCTCGGTGGTGCGGACCCAGTGTTGGGCCGATGCCGGAAGGAGATCGTGACGGCCGATCGCGCGGAAACGAACGCCTTGCTCGATCAAACTCGCTCGTTCCGTCGAAAGATAATGTTCCAAGAGTCCCATGAGGGCACTGATTTCATGGGTCGGACGATTCCAGTTCTCCTGTGAAAACGCGTAGATCGTGAGAGCTCGAATACCCAGCTCCAAACACAGCGTGATCATTTCTCTGACGGAATTGATGCCTTCGCGATGGCCCGCGATACGTGGAAGACCCCGTAGTTCGGCCCAACGACCGTTGCCGTCCATAATGACCGCGACATGTTTCGGAAGCAGTTCGAGCTCCAATTTGGCGGTCAATTCGCTTTCAGAAAGGTGGTCGAGACTTGAGGATGGCTGCTGTGCCATAGAAATCTTGAGTAAGCTCCTATCATGACCAGTGTGCAGGCGAGCGAGGTGGTCAGAGTCTACTGGTGGGGGTAGGGAATGTCAAACGATAACTCGGTAATTCTAGAATGAGAACTGGTTGAGAAATTGTGAGGTGAGCTCGCGCGTCGCATTGCGACTACGGAAATGATTGGGCTATACTGCATATTCCTTAACCCATCCAGAGAGCAGAAAGACTGACGTATGTCTGAACTGGTCCAATTGACTAAATTTGGCGTCACGGAACTCGAAGCGCAGCATGCTCTTGACCGGTTAACAGTACGGGATGTCGACTATGCGGATCTCTATTTCGAGTCCCGCACGTCCGAGTCGGTGTCCATGGAAGAGGGTATCGTCAAGCGCGCGGCCAAGAGCATTTCTCAAGGGGTCGGGGTTCGGGCGACGTCCGGTGAAAAAACCGGATTTGCGTACTCGGATGAACTCACGAAGAAGAATCTGGAGATTGCAGCGGACACGGCACGGTACATCGCCAATTCCCCCAAAGGAGATGCTCCCGTACCGGTGCCCACGCGGCGACGCCCCACGAGAGATCTCTACCCGATGGAGCGAGCGAAGGCCGAAGTCGCGACGGGTGATCGAGTGGCGCTGCTGAACGAAATCGATGCTGAAGCCAGACGGTATGACCCTCGCATCAAGAACGTGATGGCGTCGTTTAATACCGAGTACAAGCTCGTGGCGGTGGCGACATCCGATGGGACCTTAGTGAGCGATGTTCAACCCTTATCTCGCCTGCAGATTACCTGCATCGCCGAAGACCACGACAACCGCCAAGTGGGAAGCTTCGGCGGCGGCGGTCGGGTTGCGTTCGAGTTCTATCGCGAGGGCGATCGCCATTTAGGCTACGCCCGAGAAGCCGCGCGGGAAGCGATCCTCAATCTGTCGGCCGTCGATGCTCCAGCTGGGGTGATGCCGGTGGTATTGGCTGGAGGATGGCCCGGTATTTTGTTGCACGAAGCGATCGGCCATGGCTTAGAAGCCGACTTCAATCGCAAAAAAACGTCCGCCTTTTCCAGTTTGATCGGGAAACGGGTGGCATCGGAAGTCTGTACCATTGTCGATGATGGAACGCTTCCGTTTCGTCGGGGCTCGTTAAATATGGATGATGAAGGGACACCGACGGGCTGTACCACGCTCATCGAGAAAGGCATCCTCCGTCGCTATATCACCGATAAACTCAATGCGCGCCTCATGGGGATTCCCCTGACCGGTAACGGCCGGCGCGAGAATTACCAGAGTGTGGTGCTCCCTCGGATGACAAATACCTTCATGTTGGCCGGTGAGTCGGATCCTCAAGATATTATTCGATCGGTCAAAAATGGGCTCTACGCCGTATCATTCGGTGGCGGACAAGTCGATATCACCAACGGGAAGTTCGTGTTTTCGGCCAGTGAAGCCTATCTCATCGAGAATGGTCAGATCACGAAGCCGGTGAAGGGTGCCACATTGATCGGAAACGGGCCGGAGATTCTTACGAAGGTGTCGATGGTGGGACACGATTTGAAGCTCGACAACGGTATCGGCACCTGTGGAAAGGACGGCCAGTCCGTGCCGGTCGGAGTCGGCTTGCCGACCATCAAGATCGACGAAATTACCGTCGGTGGGACGCGGAGTTAGGCGTTCCATTTACAGCGGTTCTGCCGTTCTCTCGAACCATGATTGACGAGACACACTGATGTCCAAGAAATCTTTGTCTCCAAGCCAAACAGCGAACGGTTTCGCTCAGCTTGCGGCTGATGTTCTGGCTCGCGCCAAGTCCTGCGGTGCGACAGAAGCCGATATCGTGGTGGCTGATGGAGAGACCTTTTCGGTCCAAGTACGGGTCGGTGCCGTTGATCGATTGACGAAGGCCCGAGAAAAGCGGCTTGGCCTGCGTGTCTTCATCGGAAAGCGATCGGCGACGACATCCACATCCGACTTTTCGCAAGACTCCCTTGAACGGCTCGTCGCCGATACCTGTACCTTGGCTGGGGCGGTGGTCGAGGATGAGGTTTCAGGATTGCCTGATGCTGTTCAGATGGCCACGGATCAGCCGAGTCTGGATCTGTATGATGAGACTGTGCTCGATACGGAGACGCAGATCGATTGGGCCAAGCGGGGGGAGGCGGCGGCCTTTGCGGCGGATTCGCGTGTGACGAACTCGGAGGGGGCGGAGTTCGATTCGTCCTCTGGACGAGTCGTACTGGCCAACAGCCATGGATTCGTCGGATCTTACAAGAGTTCAAACTTTTCATTATCCGTTTCTCCGATTGCGACTGAGTCTGGGACTGGTGCCATGCAGCGGGACGCCTGGTATGAGGTCCAACGCAAGTTTGCGCGATTGGCCTCCGCTGAATCGATCGGACAAGAAGCTGCGAGACGGGCCGTTCGCCGTTTAGGTGCGCGCAAGGTGGCGACGAAGCGAGTGCCGGTGGTGTTCGACCAGGAGACGGCCGGGAGCCTGCTTGCCAACCTGTGTAGTGCCGTGTCGGGATACGGACTCTATAAGCGGGCTTCCTTTCTTCTCGACAAACTGAGTCAGACGATTGCCTCTGACCTGATCACAGTGCATGACGACGGTCGGATGGTCGGCGGTCTTGGCTCTCGCCCGTTCGATGGTGAAGGATTGGCCACTCGCAAGAACACGATTGTGGAGCGAGGGGTGCTCAAGAGCTATTTGCTCGATACTTATTCTGGGAAGAAGCTCGGACTGCCGTCCACCGGAAACGCATCGCGAAGCGTAGGGGAAAGTCCTTCAGTCGGGCCAACGAACTTTTATCTGGTTCCTGGAATGAAAAGCGCCCAAGAGATTATCGCTTCGGTAAAGGATGGGCTCTATGTCACCGAGTTGATCGGGTTCGGAATTAATATGGTCACCGGCGATTATTCGCGGGGAGCCAGCGGGTTCTGGATTGAAAACGGGGAGTTGGCCTATCCGGTTGAAGAAATCACCATCGCGGGAAATTTGAAACAAATGTTCAAGGATATCGAAGTCATTGGAAGCGATCTTGTGTTCCGGGGACGCATTGCCAGCCCAACGCTGAAAATTTCAGAAATGATGGTGGCGGGCAACTAGATCAATGTCGAAACGCGAGTACTGAGTCCTGAGTGTTGGAGATGACAGACCGAACAAAGTCTTCAGTTTCGAATTCACACCGTATCACCCAGTACTCGATATATAGCCCTAGTACCCTGTGTGCGGAGGTGACGCATGGCTGAACCTATTCGAGAAACAATCGTTCAGTACCAGAGTGGAAAAGTGGGAATGAAGGCGTTCGTGGCGGCCCCACAGGCCACGGGGAAACGGCCGGCCATTATCATCGTCCAGGAATGGTGGGGACTCACAGACCATGTGAAGGATATCGCGAGGCGGTATGCGGCAGAAGGCTACGTGGCCATCGCTCCGGATTTGTATTCTCGCCTGGGACATGCGCTGACGACAGATGCCGGAGAAGCCGGTAAACTGATGAATACCTTGAAACAGGAGGATGGGCTCGCCGATCTAAATGCGACGGTGGGCTATTTGAAATCAGCCCCAGAAGTCGACGCGACAAAGATCGGTATCACGGGGTTCTGTATGGGCGGTTCCTATGCACTCATGCTGCCCTGCATCAATTCGGAGATCAAAGCGGCGGTGCCGTTCTATGGCCAAGTGCCCAATCCAGATACCCCAATTCAGAAGCTGGCCTGCCCAATTCTCTATATTTATGGAGAGGACGATGGCTGGATCACGAAGGCCGATGTACAAAGATTGGCGGCGGCACTGAAAAAATACAACAAACCCGGAGAGATCAAGACTTATCCCGGTGCGCCTCATGCGTTTTTTCGGGACACGGATCCCTCGGTGTATCGACCTGAAGCCGCCAAGGATGCATGGGCCAGGACGAAAGCCTTCTTCAAGCAGCATCTCGGCTGATGAAAATGACCTCCGGCTTTGTGCTTTGCGTGTAGCACAGGAAGATCCACTATGCCGCTTGATGCAGAACTCGGAAAGAAAATGCTGCAGCTGATCACGTCGCGTTACGATGATCGGCATTGGAGGAGCAAGATCGAAAAAACACTCAGCCTGCCACAGTCCGGCGTTGTCGATCAGACTCAGCAGCAGATCTTTATGTATCTCAAGCTCGGGTTGAAGGCATACAAGTCTCGTCGGGCCGACCCAGACTCCTGGATCATCGGGGGCTATGCGACAAAGGAAGTCATTAATCGAGCAAAGTTCCAGCCGCAGCTGGTCGGGGCATCCCTCAAGCAAGAGGATGTGGCATTTTTAGGAGCAGATCCAGGGGCTGACGTCACTGAAGCCTGGTGGGAAGAGATGTTGGTCCAGTGGTTCGATGTGCCGGAGGAAGAGACGCTGGCCGAAGAAGAAAGCAGCGAAGGCAAGGCCCCGGACTCGTCGCCGGCAGCCCAATCTAGAACATAAGCGCCTACCCAGAATATGGCTCGCCGGTGGACCGATGCCCAAGCACGGATGCGCTAGAAGTCTGGGCATGCGGCCAATATTCCCGGCGACGTTCGCTAGCTGAGCTCTTCCAGAAGTCGCGCTACTTTGATCTTCAAAGTAGGCAGGTCGCGTTCGACAACATCCCATACGAGCTGAAGGTTGACTCCGAAGTAATCGTGCACCAGCTTGTCTCGCAGGCCGGCGATGGGCTTCCAGGAAATGTCGGAATGAGCCTCTTTGAGGTGGGCAGAAATGCGTTTCGTGGCTTCGCCAATAATTTCCAGATTGCGGACGACGGCGTCCTGGGTTTTTCGGTCCGCAAAAAACGATCCTTGCCGGTGGTCGTGTATTCAAAAATGTATTGGATGGCGTCGCGAATGTGGAGCAGGTAGATGCGGTCATCCTTCATAGGGGGACGGCTTCATCAAGGATGCGTTGCCGCAGGTAGGGGCTTAGGCCCTCGTCGGTAAGGATATCCACTTTCCGGTGCAGAACGGATTCCAGCTCCTGGCCCAGCTCAATCAGGTCCAGCAAGCTCCGCCCACGGTCCATCCTAACTAAGAAATCGATATCACTGGTTGAGTCTGCTTCTCCCCGTGCCACTGATCCAAACACGCGTATGTGGCGGGCTCCATGTTCTGCCGCAAGCCTGAGAATGTCGTTCCGTTTGGATTTCAGTACGTCGGTGGTCGTCATCGTCTAGATCTGTGTGCCTTGTGGGGAGAATACTCATTTCGCACAGATATGACAAGCATTCCTGGTTTCAGGTGAGGAAGAGACTCTGCGATGCTCTATGGCCGTTGCGGAGGTGGGAGTGTGGCAGGCGAGACGGCCCTCAAGGTCAGCGATGCAGTCGAGCGGCTGTTTCGTGCTGGCATAATCTTATTCTTCCATAAGAGTTCCTTCCGGAGTTGTCAGATACTCACGGACGGTCCGTTTTAATTCTGATTGCTGTTCCAAGGTGATGCGGTCCACCCGTGAACCAATTCGTCTTTGATACTCGTCCTCTCTATGGGTTCTTTGACTCGCGACAAAAAACTCCAGGCTATTTTCCGCAGAGAGGGTATTAACCTCCTCGTAATCGGGTCTAGTGGTGCCGATGGAGGTTTCACCAACCAGGAGGGATCGATCAGATAGTGGGAACCAGATCACTTGCGGAATGCCATGAAATATTCGTCCCCATTCACTTGGCTCATTACCCCGTACAAGTGGCCCAATATCACCGAGAATTAAGGAATGGGCTTCGTATGTCTCGACGGTCCAAACGATCTCTCTTAGATCGCGGATTCGCTTTTCAAGGTGTTGATCACTTTTAAGAACTTGCCGTTGAGCTGATTGTGCAGATGCAGCGGTATCTATCGCGTCAAGGGCGGGGAGGATCATTTGCCTAAGCTTCTCATGCATGTAAGGATGAAGAAACATTTTTCGCATCGTTCCTTCGATCAATGGACGAACCTCAGCAGGAGCTGTCGTCAATAAGTTTCTAACGTCTGGTTCGAGCATGGCATCTTCGACGAGTTTAGCAAGTAGTTGAGGAGTGTATTCCGGGTTCAGAAATTCTTGGAAGCCCTCACTCAGAACGGTAGCTCCAATGACGTGAACACCATCTCTGAAAGCACGAGTTCTGATGAGAGAATGCGCAACAAATCTATCGATGAGCGGCTTGCAGGAGGACTCGCAATGGCCTTCGCGGAGATGGCGAGTTAGGACTGCGAACTGAGTTTCAGTGTCTGAAAGAGTGTACTCGATGTCCTCATTTCCATAGAAATTTCCTTCGGCACCAACTCCCTTTGTGTTTGATGAAAATGGGAGGCATCCCTTTCGATACACATGAACATAAAATTCCTCTCCCCTTTGACGAAATGAAAACCCCTTGAGCAAGAGTTGGGGGAGGTAGTGAGAGTTTACAGGCATAATTATGCTTCTTGACTGGAAACTAGGGAATTATTAACCATAAGCAGTTTACTTTCTTGAGCATACCGAAGGGCTGTCATCCTTTCGTTAGCCGAGGCACTTCATGGGGCCGCCTGTGCCCGAAAGGGTCGTTCAGAGAATTGGCTAAAAGGACGGGTGACGAATTACGATCCGAACAAATCCATCTGTGCCGGCTGGGGCGATTCAATATTCAGGACGGGTGCGGCTGGGGTAGGGGCTGTGCTGGTTGGCTCAGGTGCTTTGGAGTGGCGGTCGAGGAATTCCTTCAGCTTCTTAAAATCTTCTTTCAACGTGGGGAGAAGATTGCCCTGGTGCAGCGCCGCAGCCGGATGTAAGAGTGGAAAGATGACGAAATCTTTCATGTGAAACGCTTGTGCCTTCACCTTGGTGATCCCGACTTTGCGTTCCAATAAGGTCTGCGTGGCCCAGTTACCCAAGGTACAGACCAGCTTTGGCTGAATCAGTTGAATCTGCTGCAGCAGGAACGGCTTGCACGTCTCGACTTCGTCCTGCTCGGGGTCTCGATTATTCGGTGGCCGGCACTTAATCACGTTCGCAATGTAGATCTGGTCACGTGAGAGGCCTGCCGAGGCAAGCAGATCGTTCAAGAGCTTGCCGGCTGCCCCGACGAACGGCTCACCCTTCTGATCTTCGTTAAAACCTGGCGCTTCCCCCACAAACATGATACTGGCGTGAGGATTGCCGACGCCGAAGACGACCTGGCTGCGCCCCAACTTCGCCAGTTTGCAGCGCTGGCAATCATGGAGCGAGTCGGCAAGGTCTTGGAGAGTCGTGAGGGTCATGTGTCATGAAAGCAAGAACGTGGTGACGGTATCTTAGAAATTGGTGAGTCTGGATGTCAATCACGATAATGAGCTCAACGGACGGGAGAAACGGTAATGAAACTTCCAGGCATGGCAAGTATGCTGCTGACAATAGTGCAGGCGATGACGGCTGCAGCCTCTGTTGAACTGACGGCGTTCGCGGATAAGCCATTCTGCGAAACCGTCGCCCGATTGACGGGTGACCAGTTCGTTTTTGAGAGTGGCCTGTCGCGGACGGTAGAGTGGGTGCCGGTTGAGTTGAAAGGTGAGGGCCCAACGGTGAGGCGCTGCTCGAGTCTCGATAAGACGATTATCGATTTGGATAACAATGGGCGAGCCGATTTGTTGGTGAAGACCACGTTCTGCATGAAGGGCGACTTGAGTGACAGCTTCTATGTGTTTCCTGCCGACAGCAACGTTCTCGAAGAAGCGAATTGGCAAGACTTGAGCCCCTTGTTGGCGACTCATGACAAGTTCGAACGAACCGGTGGAACCTATCCGCTGACGTCGCTCCGGGGTGACCAGGGCGTGACCCCTCCCGCGTTGACGATCACCTTTTCTCTCCAACCCTTTTTTCTGGACGGGAGAGCCTACATTGGTTTGACCGATGCCAGAAGGGAATGGCTGGTGATTGCGAAGTATCGAGGCGGTGAACGGTTTGAGGATTTGTGTTATCTGCACTCAGCTAATTAAGCCGGTATCCTTTTGCCGAAAGGCAGGTATCCCTCATGGCATTGATGGTCGATAGGCCATGCAGGGCTCGGGCATGGTCGGCGGGGCTCTGAGGGCTCCGGCTGAAGGGGAAGGATGGGTTCTGGCTATAGAAGTGATGCTCGTTGGCTAATCTCGCCTTGTACTCGCACTCCATGTAGTCGCGCTCCACATCATACCGGCTGAGACCAGTGGGGTAGCCTCCACGCTCATAAGGGCTCTGGGCACAGCCAGTGCCAAGCAACAGAACACCTATGATCATGCGTGTGGACCACGACAACATGTAGGTGTTAGTACCATGCGGTACAAGCAGGGTCAAGCCGGGCGTCCGGTGATGATTTCCGTACAGCGACGGGCACTGACGAGCGCACTTTCGAGATTAGCAGGCCAGCCGGTGTCCGTCCAGGCTCCAGCGACGAGCATATTTTGGATAGGACTTTGCGGGAGAGGCCGGAGCCGTGCAGTGCCCGGCGCAAGCGAGAGCGCGGCATGATGTTCTCGAATGATTTCATGGGCGAGTATGTCTTTGGGAGCCATGTTTGGACATATCCGGCTCAGCCCGGCGATCGCAGCGTCTACCACCTGATCCGTATTTAAGTCTGCAAGCGAGTCGGCTAGCGCCGAGAGACGACAGCTGATTTCGCCAGGCCTCAACGGAGTGAGGGCCAGTTGGTTGAACGGGCGTCCTGGTAGCAAGACAAGGCGAGGGGTTTGAGTGGCCTCTTGGCACGTCAATTGGACGACGACCTCGCTGAGATCGGTGAGTTCCGTGACCTGGGCAAAATAGGCATAGCGCGTTAGCAGCCGCTCCGGCAGGAGCGGGAGCAACTGCTGGTGTGGCAGCGCGATGATGTACCACTGTGCCTGTATTGTCATGCCGTCTGGTAACCGGATGTCCCGTAGGCCGTTCTCCCCAAAGCGGAGGTGTGGACGAGTCGTCAGAGTGTGGAACTCGATAGGGCCGTGACCCAATGCTTGTTTGATCGTCGTCATGAGCCTCTGTTCGATGGAGCCCGACACAGACGTGAGCCTGGCATCCGACGCGTCGCTGAGAAATATAGTTGAGAGCAACTGCACAAAGGTCGCGGCGGAGAGGCGCGAGAGATCGTTTCCTGTCAACCAATGAGCGAGCGGCCCCCAAATCCACTCTCGGGCTTGGGCGCTTTGGCCGGTCGCCGTCAGCCATTCGTGCGCAGTGCGATTCTCTAGATCTGTCGGAAGGGTCTGCGCTTGCTCCCAAATCTTCTCCACGTGAGAGAACAGCTTCCAGCGGTCCTGCCATGCCAGGCCTTGGAAGCTAAAAAGACTCATCATCCATTGAAAGGCTCCGGGAAGGCGAGCAGACTGGTATGACACGTTGCGCCCATCGGGTAGCTGAAACTCAAGTGGGATAGGGTGATCTAGTTGTGAAGGCTGTTTCTGATCCAGCGCCTGAAGGAGTCGGTGGCTCTCGTGATGACATCCTAAGAGAACCGGTGCTGGGTCGGCTGCATTGAGCCGGAATCCGTCGAGCCAATCCGGGTGATCGAGCAGCCTGATGCGGTAGCCCTGCCGATGTAGATGATAGGCGGTTGCGAGACCGACCAACCCGGCGCCGAGGATGAGGACGGTTTGTGAGGCTGGAGCAGTCACGAGAATCGGGAACGGAGCCAAATGCGTAACGCGATGATCAACCGTTGTGTCGTAGTCAGACTGATTCGTTGTCCGAACACCTGATAGTTCGATCGTTCGATTTGATCCAAGATACGGCTATAAATGCCGCGCATGATTTCTGCCACCGTCAAGGCACGGCGCTCGAGCGGCGATAATCCCTTCAGAGCTGCGTCGGCGCGCTTATAATAATGATGGGCGCGAGAGGCTTCGTATTCCATCAATGCGCAGAACTCCGGGGAATAGCTCCGATTGAGCATGGACTTTTCAGGGTAGTTCCATTTCCGTAGGTCCTCAAGCGGGAGATAAATACGGCGTTCGGCGGCATCGGTGCCGACGTCGCGAAGAATGTTGGTCAGCTGGAAGGCCATACCGAGCGCGACCGCGTAATCCTGAGCGCGAGCGGAGGTGACGCCGAAAATATGTAAACAGATCAGGCCGACGACGGAGGCGACGCGGTAACAATAGAGAGACAGCTCGTCGAATGTGACGTAGCGGTTATTGAACAGATCCATCTCAACGCCTTTGATCAATTCCTCGAAGTAGGCTTTGGGTATTCCCATGGTTTTCACATGGTCGGCTAGGCTTATCATGATTGGGGTGGTCGGCGTTCCTGAATAGACCGCGTCGAGCTCGCTCAACCAGCGTTTGAGTTCCTCTTTCGGGTCGCTCCCGGCAGCCGGTTCATCGACGGCACTATCTACCGCCTTGCAGAAGGCATAGACGGTATACATGGCTTCTCGCTTGGCTTTAGGCAGGAACAGGAATGAGTAGTAAAAGTTGCTGCCGCTGCGTTTTGTATATGCCGTGCAATAGGCCTGCGCTTCAGCGGTCTTCATGACGCGCACCCTCCAGCCAGGACCGACGCTTCAAGTTTGATGACTTTGATGGGGTCGATAGGGAGATGTGGATTTGGATGCAGAATGGAATCCAGCAGTTCCACCCCATCCACCAGACGAGGGCCAGGGCGGCTGAAATATGATGCGGCATCCACGACGTAGAGATTCGGCCACTGCTCACAGGCCCGTCGCCATTGATCTTGGACAGGTCCGACCCGTAGAAGTTCGTTCATCGTACGATCGATGGAATAACCACAGGGCATGACGATGACTACATCGGGATGAGAGGTTTCCACTGCTCGCCACGTCGTTGTATGCGATGGCGCATGCTTGGATCCTAGTACATCATGTCCACCGGCCAAGTCTATCATTTCCGGAACCCAATGCCCTGCGACATACAGAGGATCCAGCCATTCAAGACAGACGACACGAGGACGGGCGTGTAGGTGCAGGTTCTTCTGGTTGATGTGGTCCAATCGACGACGAAGTTCTGTGGCAAGCGCGTGTCCCTTCTCGGGTTGATCAACCGCTCCAGCGATCCGCTCAATATCATGGATCATGTCTTCAAGGGTTGTCGGGCTGAGCGTGAGGATAGCAGGCGGAGGTTGAAGTAACTGGATGGCACGCGCAAGCTGGTCCGGCGTCACGGCGCAGACATGGCACAGACCTTGTGTCAGAATGACATCGGGCCGGGCCTGATGAAAGGCTCGCTCGTTGAGCTGATACAGCGGACTTCCCAACGCGACCAATTCTTTGACCCGTTGATCGATAGCTACGCTGGCTGTCAGGTGGGGCTCGATTAGTGGTTCAATCATCACCGGAATTTGTCGAATTGAAGGAGGGAAATCGCACTCATGGCTGATGCCGACAAGATGGTCAGTCAAACCGAGTGACGCGACCACTTCTGTTGCACCAGGGACGAGTGAGCAGATTCTCATAGCGGTTGTAGTCTATATGGGCCACAAGCGAGCGCGCACGTCCGTGAGACGCGTCTCACGCAAGCTATGGCTGATGGCATCGGCTTCGTGTAAGTCTTGCACGGTGTGCGTATTGGCCACTGCCAACACCTTCATGCCGGCGGATTTTGCAGCCCGGATGCCGGGACGGGAATCTTCAATGACCAAACACGAAGTCGGTGACAGCGACGCAGCGGACTGATGCCGGTTCAGTCCGGCCAGCGCATGAAGGAACGGTTCAGGATTCGGCTTGCCCTGAGTCACATCCTCGGCACTGGTGATGTGACGAAACGATTTTCGGAGACCGATGCATTCCAGCACCAGCTCGATCTCCGCTCGCAATGCGCCTGAGGCGATGGCAATGGGGCATGTCGCGGCGGCTTCTTCGACAAACTCTCTGACACCCGGGAAAATGACCAGATGGTCTTTAATCGAGGCCAAGTACGCGGTCGCCTTTTTGGCCATGAGGTCTTCGAGGAGCGAGGGGGAAATTGGGATCTGGTTGACACGCATGGCTTCCAGAATGCAGCCGCGATCGTCGAAGCCGAGATAGTTGGCGTAGTAGTCGTCTTCCGTCAAATTGATCTGAATCTCTCCAAGCGTTCGGCGCAACCCTTCAAAGTGGAGCGGCTCAGTATCGGCGATGACGCCGTCAAAGTCGAAGATTACGGCCTGCATGAGATCCTGAGGCTTAGGATATATCACCTATCCGGATGGAGGCGTGGTCGGGCGGCATTATAGCACAGAGGGTGGTGATTCAATCATCACCCTCTGTGCGTGATCTGTGTCGCGGAAACGGATGGATCAGGGTTTCAGTTTAAGCTGATGCTCGGGTAGCCAACCTGTGGTGCCGTAGTCGCTGCGCACGGAGTAGACCCAGCCAGTTCCCTGAAGATCACCGTCAAGAACTGTCAGGACGGTTCCCGGCGGAATGGCCTGTCCTGGTCGCGATCCCTCTGCATCCTGAGTGAGCACGATTTTCTCGCCCGGAGCAGCGGGGTTGGGCAAGAGGCTCACTCGTTGCCCCTCGCCGAAGAGCGGAGGGGGTGAACTGGTCATGGGTGCATCGGACGCTGGACCTGGGGTTGGAATCGTCTCGACCGTGGCCGAGGTGGTCGGCATCGGTGGGGCAGAAGGCGGCATGGGGACAGGAGCTGGAGCTGGTGTTGCGGCTTGTGGTACCTCGACTGGTGCGACAGCTGGTGGTGGAGTCGGAGCCGCTTCCATAGGCTGAGGAGGTGGAGCAACAGGCACAGGTTTCGGAGGCATTGGCCGCTGTACAATAGGTGTCGGAGGTTCCGGTGACCCACCAAAGAGCGGCTCGATATACTCCATGACCATCTCCGGTTCCATGGCAACGTAGGCTCCACCGCTGATCAGCACCAGTAGCAGCACCCACAAAATGGGACGGCCGTTTGACTGCTTGGGTGGTTTCTTGGGAGACGGTGAACGGACCGTGGTCGTTTGCTCCAATTCTTCTTCAGTGAATTCAAGATCGGGCTCAGGTTGGCGAGCAAAGAATAGGCTCCATGTCAGGGGACTGCCTCCCAGCGATGGGCTTCCGGTGAAAGCAAACATCGAGCACCTCCCTCCAGCGAACTGCATCGTACAATCTGAAAAAGTACTTATCATCAAGGTTATAGGCTGTCAATTTTGTACGAATATTCAGCATAGGCCATTCTGAGACGAGAACAGGATAGCACCTGATCCGTGCCTGCATCGAAGATGTGTTGTATCAGGTTTTTCGCTGACTAGGGTCGTCACCATGCGCATAAGCGATATTATAGCCTCTTCTCAAGAGCACAGACATTCAACACTGAGTTAATTCGCAGGCGCCTCTTGCATGTCCGTCGAACCGGAAGGCACAATGACCCGATCGACAAACATGAAGTCCTATCGCGAAGAACTCTGGTTTGAGACGAAGACCAGACGGGCCTACCTGAATATCACGCCACAGATCGAGGCATTGGTCAAGAAGAGTGGGGTGCGGGATGGCCTGGTATTGGTCAACGCGATGCATATTACCGCGAGCGTGTATATCAACGACGATGAACCAGGTCTGTTGCAAGACTATGACGAGTTTCTGGAACGACTTGCTCCTCATGAGGCCCGTTACCGGCACAACAATACGGGAGAAGATAACGGAGATGCGCATCTAAAGCGACAAGTCATGGGACGAGAAGTCGTGGTCGCGATCACGGAGGGCGCCCTCGATTTCGGCCCATGGGAACAGATCTTCTACGGAGAGTTCGATGGGCGTCGCCGCAAACGAGTGCTGGTGAAGATCATCGGCGACTAGAGGCGGTATCGAACGGAGGTGTGCCTGAGTCACGCGTACGAGGAATCGTTGGGACGCTTGCATGGGTATGAAAAGTTTGGCAACATTGACTCTGAGGTTCCGAGCGATCTATTTCGATTCGTGTTGTAGGGAGTAGCGATGTTGGCCTGGTCTCGTCCTGATCCACTCACCCGCGATCTTATCCATCTCATCAATGCTCGTCGGCACGAGCATGGCGATACGGATGACGCCATCGATACCCTGCAGGCATTTCTTGAACAAGGACGTGAACACGATCTTCTGACGGTGCTTGCTGCGCTCGACGAAGAAATGGCGGAATGGCTGTTCGATCTCGTGGCAGAGGCGAGCTGCACGTTGCTTCTGGATGAGTCGAACGATGAAAAGCCTACTTACGCGACGATCGCGGCCTTGGAGTTACCTCTGCAGGCGAATCTGACCTCTCCGCTCAAGCTCAAGATCGATCCCATTGCGACGGCTGATCTCCTACAGAGGAATCTGCAACTTCCTGCCGGAACCGTCGTTCGTGTCGAGTCACGACTCTTGACCGATGCCACATTGGAGATGTTGAACCTCCAGATGTTCCATGACCATCTGGTGACGGTTGCCGATTCACGGCGTGCGCAGTCGGTAGCGGCTCGGCTCCTTCCTCCTGTTGAGAACACTGCGTTTCTCTTGTTTGAACTGATGGGGGCGCCAGACCCGGGGTTGCCCGACTCATGGGAAGACCATCAGCGCCGAGAAATTCTCGACGGCCTGGTCAAGCAATGTCCGGAGTTGGCGTGCGCGCCGGATACGATCGAGGCACCGGTGTATGCTGCCTATGCCATGTTTGACGCACAGAATGCGGTACGGCTGCATCACTTGGCCGATGAAACCGCTGCCGTGTGGAGAGAGCTGGATCCGCTGGTGAGGTCCCGCACCATCGTGCATCTCCACACGCAATGTGGAAATGGGGTGTATATGCCTGTGTGGACCGACCTGTTCGATCCGGAGCTCCCGGAAGAGCACGGCCCGGTCTGGACTTCTCCGGACGTCTGGGTCTTTACGGCTGATCTGCCGATTGAATGGCCTGGTGAAATGTTGACCAATCGGTTACTGGCAGAAGGCTGCACCCGGTTCGAGAATCATATCGTCGAAACCCCGGACAACTAACTCCATCTCTCCTTGTCCTTGCCTCGATGCCCGCTCCGTCACACACGTGCTCCGGTCGACCAGAACGCTTTGCTAAAAACTCCCGTTTCGGTGATTTTCCGGTAGCTTTATTTTATCCTCATCAGGATGAAAACGATCAATGCCAAGGAACGATCAGGAAAGACCGCCGCGAGTCTCGTGACGGTAGCCGGATTGATCTTAGTCTGGACAATCGTATGGGCCAACTTTCCCTCTAAAGAAGAGCTGCTGTCGGTTCAATCAGGGACATCCTCTGTGGAAGCCTCGCCGGTTCCTGCTCTCGATTTGGCGATCCCCGGTGTATCCAGCCAGCCAGCCGCCAACGCGGCTGGAGCCGGAGAAGCGGCGTCTGTGACGACTCTTGGTGGGTTATCCGTTCCACGCGACGGTCGTGCCAGACAAATTGCGGAGGTCAAGTGTGACGCAGAGGTTCAACGATACTGTCCTGACTCTCTTTCCGGAGAAGATCGCCGCCATTGTGTGATGCAGCGCTTCAAGCGACTAGCTCCGTCTTGTCAACAGATCATGCAGCAGCGATTGGTGCGTTGGAAAGAAGCCGATGGGTACAAGTTGTCTTGTGCCGTAGACGTGAGGCGCTTCTGTCGGACGGTTTCCCCTGGTGATGGCCGCATTCTGCAGTGTTTGCAGGAGCATGAGCAGGATCTTTCAGAAGCCTGCTACCAAACCTTGCCCAAAGGGAGGCTCCAGACGCGGAACTAGAATGCTTCATGGAGAATAAGAAGAGCCGTCAGCCTTCCCTTACGCGGCCAATCCTTCGACACAGGAACGGAGTTCCAGTGCGAATTCGTTGGCGCGACGATATCGGTGAACGGGGTCTTTATGGAGCGCACGATCGAGGACATCCTTAAGGATGGGTGGCACGTCTGGTCTGATCGCTCTCAGACTGGGATGAGGTGTGTGGGCGATGGCAAACAGCAGGGCTGAAACGTTGTCGGCCATAAACGGTGGACGGCCGGTCAGCAGTTCGAACATCACGACAGCGAGAGAGAACATATCAGAACGTCCATCCACCTTTTTCCCGGCGATCTGCTCCGGCGACATATACGTGGGCGTTCCCATGACGATATTCGTCTGAGTCTTCGACGAAGTCGCCATCTTGGCGATGCCGAAGTCCATGATTTTCACAGTCTCATCGTTCGTCAACATGATGTTGGCCGGTTTGATGTCGCGATGTACGACGCCTTGCTGGTGGGCATAGTCCATCGCTTCGGCGACGGTCGCCAGGATCGGAATCACTTTCTGGAACGGCATCAGATTCGGCTTTCTCGACCAGTCTTTCAGTGTCGTCCCTTGAAGCAGCTCCATCGCGATATACCCGAGGTCATGTTCCTCACCGGCATCGAAAATCGTCACGATGTTCGGATGGGACAAGCGTCCGGTTGACTCAGCTTCTCGGAAGAACCGCGCCTTCACGTCTTGAAGTTTGTCGGCATCGTCGATTTCGTTAAGCTGCATCGTTTTGATCGCCACAAACCGTTGGATCGTTGGATCTTTTCCAAGGTACACCACTCCCATTGATCCTCGTCCCAACTCCTTCAGAACCTTGTATCGACCGAGCATGGCAGGAGGTCCGTTCAGTGCAGCGTGGATGTCTATCCTGCTCTCTTGCTCCTCGCTCTCTTCTTCTGAATGAATTTCGCCGGTTTCTTCGATCTGTGTTGCCGGTTCTTTGCGGCGGGTCGATGCGGAAGGCTTCGAGAAAAAGCGGTGAAGCGCGTCAAGATTCAACAGCCAGGCAGCGGTGATCCAGAGACCGATGAATGCCAGGAGAGCGGCGTATGTAAGCGTATAATGTGCGGAGCCGAATTGGCTGATCAGTGACTGTCCGACAGCTCGGAAGGTCTTGTCTGCCGCAATCACAATGAGCAGAGTTGTAACAGGCAAAACCAACTGTCGCAGAAACGAGAATCCACGTCCATTATCCGGCATCTGTCGAAAGGCGCGGATCGAGAGCAAGCCAAGCATGGCCAGCCCGATTCCTTCAATGATGAGACGGATTGTTTGCGCGCTGTTGAGTCCGAACAGTGTCAAAGGGAACGACTGTGCGCCGGACAATTTGCTCAAAATAGGGCCGGCAAAAAGCGCGACAATCGCGACCAGAAGATATTGGAAAGCCCAACTCGACGCGTTGGTCATGGGTGACAAGATCCAAAGACCTACAAAGTCTAGCGGATACCGAAGAGGAGTCAATGGATCGAAGAAAATGGGCAGAGGATGAGGTCTTATTCTCGGGCCGCTAGGTCTTTCATCTTTGGAAGCAATGAAGTTGGAATATGGAGGGATCCCTTGCCGATGCCGACTTCAATGTCGGGTTTGGTGAGACCATGAAAATCGCTGCCACCGGTCACGAGCAGGCCGAGTTGTTGAGCGAGGCTCAGATATTCTCGAGTCTGCCTGGCAGCATGGGTGCTGTAGTAGACTTCCACGCCATCGAGTCCGTCCGCCTTGAGCTGGCGAACCAACTCGACCAGCGATTGATCGGTACACCTCACCCAGGTCGGATGGGCCAGGACGGCGAGTCCTCGCGCTGCCTTGATCCAGTGAATGGCTTCGGCGGGGCTTGGGAGATCACGAGGCACGTAGGCCGGTTTCCCCTCGGCCAGAAATCGATCGAAAGCCTCCTTGGCTGATGTGACCACTCCTTTATCCATGAGGGCACGAGCAATATGTGGTCTGCCGACCGAGTCGCTCCCGGCCAGCGCACGGACTTCCTCGTAGGTGAGATCGATGCCGAGACTTTGTAGCCGTTCGATGATTTTAGGATTGCGACGATGGCGACTGTCTCGCAAGGTCTTGAGCCGCTCATTCAAGGGAGTGTCCTGCCAATCGAGAAAGTATCCAAGAATATGTAACTCGGAGTTCCCGAGGCTCGAGCTGATCTCGACTCCAGGAATGATCTCGATGCCCAACGCCTCTCCAGCGGCGCTCGCCTCTGTGAGACCGGTCGTGATGTCGTGATCAGTAATCGCCAGGGCCGTGACCTCAGCTTGGTGTGCCAGTCCAACCACCTCCGCTGGTGTACAACTTCCATCAGAGTGAGTGGTGTGGAGGTGTAAGTCCAAGCGGCTCATGACGAAACTTCAGTCGCGAAAGGCTTCTGTGCAACAAGTTGTGCGGTATAGACCGACTCTGCACCGCGATGGCCTTCGTGAGCCCCTTCATCGTAATGCACGATACGAAGACCAGAGCTGAGGTTGATGAGCTCGTTGTGCGCAAGGCAAAACTCCTTGCGTTTGGGATGCTGATGCTGGAAGTGATTATCGATCAGGAAGGTTTCATACAGCAACACACCGCCTGGTCTCAGTGCATCGATCAGGTAGGGAAAGAGTGGACGAGTCAGATAAAAGAACACGAGTATGACATCGTAGGCCTCTTGCCCGATATTCGGCTTATTCGGCGCAGGCGGTTCCAGATCCACCGTCTGTGTTGTGACTCCTGTGAGGCTCCGCGCATGAGCCGTTGACGACAGCTGCGCCAGCGCCTGGACATCGTGATCAATCGCGTCAACCTGGTAGCCCTGTGAGGCAAGAAACAGTGTGTGACGTCCGGTGCCGGATGCGACATCCAGGGCCTTGCCTTTGGGAAGACGAGGAAGCTGCTGGACAAGAAAGTGAGAAGGTGACGGGTCTGCGCGAAGCAGTTGGTGCGCCTGCCTGGTACGCTCCAGGGTAATACCGACTGATTTAGTCACATGGGAGATAGGGGGGTGAAGCTTTCGGAGCCAGAGCTTCGCGCGATCGACTGGAAATTCCTCGAACAGGGCGGCCAGAAACCGTTCAGCCATGGCCTCCAATAGATGAGACTCTTGACCGGTGCCAAGTTCTATCATGCGCTGCGCCACTGACGCATAGTCGACCGTTCGTCGAAGGTCGTCGGAAAGTCCAGCCGGCTCAAGTTGACAATCCAATTCCAGATCGACGGCTAATGGCTGTGGACGTGCTCGTTCTTCGGGCGTCACGCCGCAGCGACCGCGAAATTCAAGTTGCTCGATGATGATTTGTCCGCCCATCGGGGCATTGTCGGAGATCGTCTTTCGGCCTGTCAAGCAAGGGGTCGTGGAGGGGAGCGCGGATGCAAGACGGAACCGTGCCGAGCTGGTAGACTACACGAAGTATCGGCTCGTATCGAAATTGTATTCGGTGGTGTCGACCAGCCGGATAATACTGTGTCGGTAGGCTCCGATCTCGTCCTTTTCGGTGAGATCCAACTCCTTGCCATTTTCAATCGGCGTACCCTGTCGGTCGGTAACCACTTTGACGAGCGGGCGCTCCGCGTCGGACTTGTTCACGGCCGGCTTGAGCACCACGGCGAGTTCTTCAGTGTCCAACACAACCAGGCTTCCGATCGGAACGATCCCGACGCAATTGACGAATAGCTTGAGGAGGGTGGCATCAAAACTCTTTCCCGACTTCGAGAACATCATATTCAAGACCTTGGACGGCGACATCGGCTCCCGCCGATACACACGGGACGACGTCATCGCGTCATAGCAATCGGCGATCATGAGAATGCGACCGGTCAGCGACAGCTTCCAGGGCGTTTTCAGTTTAGGATAACCTGAATAATCGAGATTCATGTGGTGCTCGAACGAAGCCGCCGCCATGCGCGCCGGAAGATTCGTGATACCGCGCAGTTGAGTGAGACTCAAGACCCCTTCAGTCGGGTGGTTCCGCATCATCGTCCACTCGTCCTCCGTGAATTCACCGGGCTTGTTCAATACTTCAAGGGGAATGGCGGATTTGCCCATGTCGTGAAAGAGGGCCGCCAACCCAAGATCCGCCAGCTCGACTTTCGGGTACCCGGCACGATTGGCGAGTGCGAGCGATAAGAGAGACACGTTGACGGAATGGTTGTGCGTGTACTGATCGTGACAGCGAAGAGTTGTGAGGCCGAGGAGCGTCGATTCATCCTGCATCATGAGGTCGACGATGTTTTGGATCGCTCGTTTGGCTTGCTTGAAGTTAAGGGTGCCTCCGTCGCGGACAGATTGGGTCAAGGTTCCGACGGCACCGGCTGCCTTTCCGTACGCCACCTTACACTGTGCCTTATGGTGGAACTTCGCGCCGGCCTCGGTTCCTGGACCTTGGCCGCCGTCTGATCCCGACATGTCTTCTCTGATGGTCAGTTCACGAGGATCTTCAAGCTGAATGTTGGTTACGTCACGGCTTTTGAGTTCCTGCCGAAAATCTGCCAGTGCTTTGGTGGTGGGGTCGAGTGTCACGAAGAGATACGCGAATTCGCGAAGATCCGAGGAGGTGGTCGCGGCGGTAAACGTCAATCCGCCGATCTTCCATTTATTCATCGTGTCGATCATGCTGGACGCAACCAGCATTTGCTGCGCGCTCACCTTCAAGTGGCGTTCTCCGAGAAAAAGGAAATCATTTTGAATTCGGAGTGTGACGGGCTGATCGTGCGCCAGAGTTTGGATCAGAGTCAGCATGGTCTCGACTGGTTTATCGAGCGCCGCATTGGTCCGTCCATGAATCCGTGATGTCTTGATGAGTGTATTCAGCTGCGTGATGAGCTGAAAGCCCAGCATCGCGAGCTGTTGGTCGAGAATATCGCCGGCTTCTGAGCCTTGGCCGATTTTTCCGGCCAGCGACGTTTCATGTGTCAGAAGCGGTTGCGCCTGGTTGTCGGTCTGCTTCGGCTGCACTGCCTTGGGGAGTTTCATGAGAGCTCTCCGTCTTCTGCCTGCGAGACCATCCGCTTCCCTCGGTGATGCTTCTGCAATTGCGCAAGAGCCACGGTGCAAGCTTGACGAACTGCGGCGCCTCCTTTTCGTGCGCCGAGCTCCAACGCGGCGGCGGCGGCGGGCGTCGCAAGCTTGCCGAGGGTTTCTGCCGCGAGCACCGCCAACTCTTCCTTTTTGTTCCTGTTGGTCCAAGCCCAGGCGGTGAAGAGATTTTGCCAGTAGGGGACAGCTTCATCCCCACACGTGGCACGGATGGCCTGAAACACACCTCGCCGTTCACTGATGGGGCGGTCCATGAAGCTGCCATCGGACAAAAGAGGAGACCACTGAGCAAACGGAACGGTATATTGGCCGGACATCAGCAGCTTGAGCGTGGCAAAGCGGACGCTCTCATCTTCATCCTCGGTCAACGGAACGAGTCGAGCACCGCTGCCGCTTGGACGAAAGAGGCCGACCGCCCGCACCACTTCCCGCCGCACCTGAGCATCGGGATACCGAGAGAGTTTTTCGATCGATTCGATGAACTTTGAATTATTCCATTTAATGAAGATCGAAAGCAGATTGCGGACATAAGTCGGTCTCCGATCCGACAGTCCGCGCACTAAGGGATCAGGGTGGTCTTTTGCCAATGATGTGAGAGCTTCCACCACGATGGCCTGGTGTGCCGGAGATGTGAGGTGCGCCAGGAGGGAGCACAGGGCGGGCACTGTGTCCGGCTTCATCAGCAGAAAGATGGTCAACAATCCTTCAACGTTGGCCTCCGGACTGCGATTCAGATAGCTTTCGATGGCTTTTATACGCTCAGCGCGGCCCAGTCCATCCAGTACCGAGGCCAGCTGTTGCTTATGTTCCTCACTCAGGTCTGGTCGTACGGCATCGGTTTCATGCAGCAGACCCAGCACGTTCTCCAGGACCGTCCATTTTCCTTCCCGGAGGAGAGATTCGACGATATTGCCCCACAGCCCGAACAGTCTTGTTAGTAACGCCGGTGCTTTTTCTGAAGCAAGGATCGCGGTGAGCGTATCCAGGAGATACGTGAGTCCATCTTGGTTGCTTTCTGTTTCGATTTCCTTCGCAAGAGCGGCGAGTTCTTCATCGGTGACTTCGTAGCCGACCAGTCCGGATTGGAAGCGGTTGGGCTGGCTCCCACCCGTGCTCGTTGTCCCCTCGGTGCTGCCAGCCCCAGACATCTGTTTGCTGCGAGTTCGTTCGCGATCCAAGAGCTCGCGAAGTGTTGAATCGGACAAGCTCAGACTGCTATCGAGCCGAATGAATCCCTCATGACCAACCGACGAGCTCGCGACCTCCTCTGCAGTCACGATGGAAATCGTCGAAAGATTCTTTCCCCAGATGCGCGTGACGATGTCATCATCGTCCTTGGTAGGGTCGAGTCCTCCCCATAGGGATTCCAGAAAGAACCCGAGATCTTCTTGGGTAAGACCTTGATGGAGCGTTAACTCACGAATCCCGTCCGCGTAGAGCTTGAAGGCGATACTTTCGCTTCCGCCATCCTGCTCAGCTTGATACACGACGTACTCTTTGCACATGAGCGCCGTTCGTTGGATCAAGAAGGTGAGTTTCTCATAGGTCGCAAGGTGGGCCGTGAGTTCATCGAACAGCTGTTGGGAGAATTTTTGAGCGACAGGATTCGTCGAACCGTATGTCCGATTCGACTTCGCCGTTTTGTCCAAGAGCTTGAGGACGCGTTTGATTGAGACGATTTCCGGGTTTTCCGCTGCCCGTGCAGCCATTGCGGCTGCGATCATCTCCTGAGCGGTTTTCATCTCCGTTGACATACGTAAGACCTACCGGCAGTTCAAGAATTCGTCAAGAAAATCACCATTCTCCGCTGTCAGACTTGATGGAGATAGGTAGAGCGGTAACTTGTTTGGAGTCGATGGTATCGGTAGTATTGACCAGTATTCTGGCCGGGCCACTGGATTGTGAATCCTTACGTGGTGGGTATGAACCGATCGACTCTGGTGATGTGTTTTGGTGATAGCCTGACAGCGGGGTTTCAGTCACCGACTCGGGACAACCCGACCGGGCAGGAGACCCCATACGGGCAGTTCCTTCAGTCCTATTTGGATGATGGGGTAGAAGTTCGAATAAGTGGCATCTGCGGTGAGGTGACGGGCGACATGGTCATGCGATTTCGGCGAGATGTACTTGAGCACAGGCCCGGTTATGTGCCGATTTTGGGAGGAACGAACGATCTCGGATGGAACGCCTCTCCACCAGAAATCATGCGAAATCTCATCAAGATGTACGAGCAGACTTTGGCAATAGGGAGCCTGCCGATTCCAGTGACGGTTCCATCGATCCGAGTAGAGGACGCTTCAGAAAGTCCTGAAGGACAGGCGTGGATTGCCGGACATCTCGCCCGTCGCAAGCAACTGAACCAACTCATTCACAGCTATGCCGACTCCAAGGGACTCGCGTCTGTTGATCTGTTCGCAGTCACCGCCGAGCCGGAGGGCGGGCAACTGGCCGCGATCTATTCGAACGATGGGATTCACCTGACCACTGCCGGCTATCAGCTCTTTGCGCAACAGGTTGCTAAGATTCTCAAACCATTGTTGGCTCGATCCGCACTATCATGATGACCCCTCTTCAAGCCGTGACCGATCGAGAGTTCGATCGGGTGGTTGAGATAAGTTCCCTCCCGGTCTTGGTGGAATTCTGGAAGCCTGGCTGCGGCCATTGCCGTGCTTTGATGGTTGAGCTGGAACGACTGCAAGAGGAGGTGGAAGCAAGGCTACTCATTCTCACCATGAACGTCGACGACAATTTTCAGATCCCCGCCGAATTGGAAATTTCATCGCTTCCCGCACTGGCGCTGTATCGGAACGGCGAGTTCGTAAAATTCATCGGGGGGGTGGGAAAGCAGGAAGAGATTGCGAAACAAATCGAGATTGCGCTGAGTAGTTGACCGGTCGCCGAGGTGGTCTTGTGATGATGATCTCTACATCACCCGCCAGGTGCGGCCGTCGTTTTGGATCAGCCGGTCGGCTTCGACCGGTCCCCACGTGCCGGCTTGGTATTCGGGGAGCCACCGTTGGCCTGATTTTTCCCAGGCTTCGAGAATTTGGGTAATCCAGGCCCAGGAGGCTTCCACGGCGTCGCGCCGCATGAAGCGAGAGGCATCGCCGGCCATGACGTCAAGCAGGAGGCGTTCATAGGCCTCCGGAGACGGTCGACCGAACACTTCTCCGTATTTGAAATCCATTTCCACCGGATGGGTCTGGGCGCGAGTGCCTGGGACGCGTGATACGATGCGGAGCGTCAGCCCCTCTTCGGGTTGAATTTTCAACGCCAGAACATTCGGAGCTTGCGGAGTCTGCCCGCCGGCATTGAAGAGAATCTGCGGGATCTCTTTGAACTGGACAGCAACCTCGCTGGCCCGCATAGGCAACGCCTTTCCGGTCCGCAAGTAGAACGGCACGCCGGACCAGCGCCAGTTTTCCACGAAGCATTTGATGGCTACGTAGGTCTCGGTGATGGAATCAGACTTCACGCCTTTTTCCCGGCGATAGCCAGGCACCGGTGTGCCGTGTGCAGTCCCTTCCGTGTATTGTGCTCGCACGGTAAACTTCTCCGCATCTTTCGCTGTGATGGGCCGCAAACAGCGCAGGACTTCCATCTTGGAGTTCCGCACCACATCCGGATCAAGCGAGTAGGGCGGTTCCATCGCGACTAAACAGAGCAATTGAAGCAAATGGTTCTGGATCATGTCGCGCAACGCGCCGGCTTCTTCGTAGTAGCTCGCTCTGGTTCCGACGCCTTCAGCTTCGCTCACCGTAATTTGGACGTGATCGACGTATTTGTGATTCCAGATCGGCTCGAAGATACTGTTCGCGAAGCGCACGACCATGAGATTCTGAACAGTCTCTTTCCCCAGGTAATGATCGATCCGGAAAATTTGTGACTCGTCGAAGACACGGCCTGTGACCTCGTTGATGGCTTTTGCGCTGGTCAGATCCCGTCCCACCGGCTTTTCCACGATGATGCGGGTGTAGGGTGTGCGAACCCCCGGGGCTCCCGCCAGACCCGAGTGGGACAAGCCTTCGCAGACTGCAGTAAAAGAACTGGGTGGAATACTGAGATAGAAAATCCGATTGCCCGGCAGCTGGAACTTGCGCTCGAGTTCCTCGGCTCGCGCTTTGAGGCGCTCATAGGTCTGAGGATCGTCGTTTTCCCCGGACAAATAGAAGAGGTGCTCAGAAAAGGTGCTCCACGTCTCATCGATCAAGGCCTGACGGGAGTGCTTGACGATACCCTCGCGGACCGTGGCGCGGAACTCCTCGTCGCTCATCGGCGTGCGACCTAAACCCAGGACAAGGTAGTTTGAAGGGAGGAGGCCGTCGAGGAGGAGATTGTAGACAGCAGGGATGAGGCGTCGGCGGGCTAAATCCCCGGAGCCTCCAAAAATGACGAGAGTACAGGGTTCCACGGGGGGCAGAGTTTCCTGAGCAGGGCGGATGTCGATGCGTTGACTGGTCGTCGGCGCCATCAAGGCCTCCTCAGTGTTGCTGAATCATTATCGCCGGACGGCGTGACCACCGAACGCATTTCGGAGAGCCGCCAGCATCTTTTCCGCAAACGATTCGTCTTGCCGTGACCGAAATCGGGTAAATAGGGCCGTCGTCAAGGTCGGAACCGGCACGTCTTTTTCGATCGCGTCGGCAATCATCCAGCGGCCCTCTCCGGAATCTTGAACATAGCCTTTCAGGTGTTCCAGTTTGGGATCCTGTTTGAGTGCGCCTACGGCCAGCTCCAACAGCCAGGATCGGACGACGCTTCCGTGCATCCACAAGTCGGCCACGCGGGCCAGGTCCAGTTTGTATTCGCTCTTGGCCATCAACTCAAATCCTTCTGCGTACCCCTGCATCATACTGTACTCAATCCCATTGTGGACCATCTTGACATAGTGTCCGGCACCGACTCCTCCGACATGGGCCCAGCCGTTTTCCGGAGCGAGAGTCTTGAAAACCGGGGCGAGACGCTGCACAGCTGAGTCCTCGCCGCCGACCATGAGGCAGTATCCGATCGTTAGTCCCCAAATGCCTCCGCTGGTCCCAGCGTCTACATAATGAAGACCCTTCTTCTTGAGCTCGGCTGCGCGCCGTACATCGTCATGGAACCGAGTATTTCCACCGTCGATAATGGTATCACCGGGGCTCAACAGCGCCGCTACGGATGCCACGGTTTCTTCTGTGGGAGCACCGGATGGCACCATGACCCAGACGGCACGTGGTGCGCTGAGTTTGCTCACTAGGTCGGCAAGGGAAGAAGAACCGACACATCCGTGGCCTTCGGCCTGTCTAATTAGCTCATTGGATCGATCATAGACGACGAGGCGGTGCTGGTCGCGCCGT
This sequence comes from uncultured Nitrospira sp., assembly GCA_902500755.1. Classification (GTDB taxonomy): domain Bacteria; phylum Nitrospirota; class Nitrospiria; order Nitrospirales; family Nitrospiraceae; genus Nitrospira_D. The sequence continues at coordinate 14,131 of CABVRV010000004.1, read as the reverse complement.
AGACGGATGACCATGTTCATTCCCATCTTGCCTAGCCCAATAAATCCCAGTTCCATAAGGACTCCTTGGTGTGAATGACGGTAATCGTGGATTCAGCGCCCGCCGATCAATGTCCGGGCAGGGTGATGTCTCGTACGTCGCCTGCAAACCCATGTTCTTACGCAGTGGCCACCGGTTTCACACACACCTGCGATCAGTCGATGCGAGCAGGATTCGGGACATCCTTAAAGAGGAGATCGGCAAATTGCCGCCCAAAGTTGAGCTTGTCAGGAAGGGTGGTGGCTGTGAGGAACTGCCCAGCCAGGTCTGCGAGTGCCGGTTCACGTGAAAACATGAATCGATGGATATCCACCGGCGCGACCAACCAAAATCCCCTCAGACGAAAGAATGCAGAGATGCAATCTTCATAGAATAATGTCAAAAGGTAATAGGCTGTTCCAGGTTTATCTACGAGATCCTGCGCTTTTCCCAGTTGGTGATAGCACTGCGCCTTGAGGCGAATTTGTTCATTGATGGAGGACGGTGGCGGCCCTTGCCGGAACCGTTGATGGACTTTTTCGATCAGTTTGGCGCAGACACCGTCGTGATCATAAAGGATTCGGCCTTTTCGAAGCAGAGAGGGGAGCCGCAGAGAATAGGCAAGGTCGTCTTCCACGGACTGGTACCCATGATAACGAATATCTGCAAGCCGTTCGCCGACCCGGAGAATTTCATGATGGTCGGCCTCTCCCTTGACGAGGGCGATCACGTCGATATCGCTGTGGGGTGTGACAGCTCTCCGTGCGCCTGATCCGACCAGAATGACGCCCACCAAATCACCACCCCGTCGGCCTTTCACATGGCGTAAGGCGACTTCCAAGCCGTCTTCAAATCCAGGCGGAGGAGGGAGTTCGGGCTGTTCCGGCGGCTCGGGGACCTCCAGCAGCTCCGCGTTCAGCTCTTCACGAGAGGGGGGGCTTGTAGTTGTATTGGAATTCATGACAGTGTCCAAATGTTAGCAACCAAGAGTACCGGCAACCTCCATGGGTCACATTGTGAATGACGCATCTGGGATCTGTGTTGAAACCCAGCCTGGTGAAGGAGAGGCAGCCGGCCTGCGACATCTCTCTCCGGCATTCTATGGGTGGAGGATGAAGGTGTCAACGGCGAACGGTCAACGCGAAAGGACTTTGGTAAAGATGCCGGCGGCTTCGTCGATCTGTTTCGCCGCAATGTTCAGGTGTGTGACTGCTCTATACGTGTTTCCACCCAGCGTATTGATGAGCACGCCGTGATCTTTGAGCGCGGCCACCAGTTCGGTGGGAGTGCGTTGCTCATCAATGATGTCGAAAATAACGATGTTCGTCTCCACATGTTGAGGCACGATTTGGACAGCGGGAATCTGTTGCAGGAGGCGAGCAAGTTTTTTTGCATGCTCATGGTCGGTCTTCAGACGAGTGACATGCCGCTCCAAGGCATAGATGCCGGCGGCGGCGACGATGCCGGCCTGGCGCATGGCTCCGCCATACATCCGACGGAAGCGGCGCGCACGATCGATGACTTGTTGGTCGTTCGAGAGCAACAGCGATCCGACCGGGGCCCCGAGGCCTTTGGATAAACAGATCGACACCGTTTCGAAGTGCTGGGCGTACACGGTCGGCGGGAGCGTCGTGGCGGCCACGGCGTTGAACAGCCTTGCTCCGTCGAGGTGCATGGGGATCCTGTGACGTACGGCGATCGTACGGATTCTCTCGATGGTGGACAGCGGATAAATCGTGCCGCCTCCGGCGTTGTGCGTGTTCTCGATGCAGATCAAGGCGGTCGTGACGCTGTGGGGGTCGTTCGGTCGTATGGCGGCTTCGACTTGCTCCGCAGACATGACGCCGCGCTCGCCGTAGATCCAATGAAGTTGGACGCCTGCCAGCGCTCCCGCTGCTCCTTGTTCATACCGGACGATGTGACTCTTACTCTCTACGATAACCTCTTGTCCCGGCTGGGCTTGAGACCGGATTGCGAGTTGGTTCGCCATGGTGCCGGAGGGGACGAAGAGCGCGAAGCGCTTACCGAGCATGTTGGCCGCCATGTCTTGAAGGCGATTGACGGTGGGGTCTTCACCATAGACATCATCGCCGACGTCGGCGCGCGCCATAGCTTTCCGCATCTCGTCCGTTGGCTTGGTGACGGTGTCGCTACGAAGATCGATCATACATTCTCCCTCCCAAGAATTCCGTACGGTCCCGGCATTCTAACAGATGTTCGGCTTGCAGGCGACCATACACCTGTTACACTGCAGACGCATGGCCGAATCTGATCCACCACTTCTGACTCGATGCGCGGATTTCCTTGGAGCCAACCGGGAAGAACTTGCTCCATTGGTCTGGGCCTTCGCGTATTTTTTCTGTCTCCTCTGCGGGTATTCCATCCTCCGTCCCGTCCGCGACGAAATGGCTATCGAAGGGGGGGTAAAGAATCTCCCATGGATGATGACAGGGACATTCCTGACCATGCTCTGTGTCACGCCGCTCTTCGGTTGGATCTCGGCGCGCTGGTCACGTTACAACTTACTGCTGATTGTTTACACATTCTTTATCACAAATCTCCTGGCTTTCTATGTGGTCATGACGAGTCATGTATCTCCAGAGTGGGTGGCTCGTGGTTTTTTTGTTTGGTTGTCGGTGTTCAATCTGTTCATCGTGTCGGTCTTCTGGAGTTTCATGGCCGATTTGTTTACCCCGGAACAGGGCGCACGGCTGTTCGGAGTGATTGCCGCAGGCGGAAGCAGCGGGGCTCTGGTCGGTCCGCTCCTAACGACTGGTCTCACATTTATGGCTCCGGTTCCAGTGCTCATGCTGGCATCGGCAGTCTTTCTGTCCCTCTGCGTGGGCTGTATCTACCGGCTTGAAAAATGGGGGCGCGAACGGTCCGAACACCATCGGCCTCAATCGGGTGACGCGCTTGGGGGTGGGTTTCTCGCGGGGATTCGCCTGACCTTTTCATCACCTTATTTGCTTGGGATCTGCGGCTATCTGAGTCTTCTAACGATAACCGCCACGTTCCTGTATCTTGAACAAACGCGCCTAGTTTCCGAGTATCTCGATCAGCCGGAAGCTCGTACGCGTCTCTTTTCCTCCTTGGACTTTACGACCAATCTTCTCACGTGGTTGACGCAGGTCTTCATGACGAGACGACTTGTCAGTCGATTCGGTTTGGTCGCGCCTCTGTCGTTTCTTCCGTTGGTCAGTTTGGTGGGATTTGCGGGGATCGCTTTGTGGCCGACCCTCATACTCTATGTCGTCTTTTCCGTGCTGCGGCGAGTGGGGGAATACGCGCTGTCAAAGCCGGCACGCGAGGTTCTGTTCACGGTCGTCAGTCGTGAAGAAAAGTACAAAGCCAAGAACTTCATTGATACGGCCATCTCACGCGGTGGCGACGCGTCAACGGCGTGGCTCGTGACTGCCTTCAAAGCCCTTGGCGCCAGCACGACTCACATTGCCTGGGCGTTGGTTCCATTGATGGGATGTTGGGCCTGGTTGGCCACCATGCTGGCCCGAGAAGAAAAGCGCCGGTCGACATCTTCCTGAATCGCTACGAGCACCGGCGCCTTGGTCACTAAGGCTGGTTGGATACCCGCACGTCACTAGTCGCGAACAACAAACGAATCGATGACGTAGGAACTGGCTCGACCTGCTCTGGTGCCTCGTAGCCGCACTTCCGACACGTCGTGCACCCATTCGCGGATATTCCAGTTCTTGCCAGCCGTCAGCTCTGGCCAGAACCACCATGTCCCATCGCGCTTTCGGAACCAGAGTTGGATCGAGGTATCCGGCAGCACGCGAATCGATTCCAGGTCGAAATATGTGGAGGCGTGGTTTTCGGCATCGCTGACCCAGACCTTGATCCACTGATTGAGATCATGAGACGACAAGACGCGAGGGGTCTTGGCCCAATCGACACTGGTGCATTTCCATTCAACCAGCTTCCCAAAGCCTCGGCCGAGACCATCTCCCGGATCGGGTAAGGTGTAGCACTCGATGCCCGTTTCCATACTCAAGTGAAAATGTGCCTGTCCCACGCTGTCGACATTGACCTCATGCTTCGAACAGCGTTGGCGGTAGGTCCAGCAGTCGCTATGCTTAGAGGGGTCGCACATTTGCAGTTGTCCTGAAGGTGCCCGGCCGGTCTTCAGAGCGACGGTCGATCTTGCCTGGCCCAGGATCTGTACCAGCGCTTCCTCATCGTCGAAATTTACAAGACACTGTTGTGGATTGCCCACGTCAGGACGCGCTTGTACGACTTTGGGGGATGGGCTCTCTCGATTTCGTTCGGCCACTTGTTGGGGGGTCGCTTGAGTCGGAGGGTCCTTGGGCTTCACCGGTTTCAGCTCAGCGCATGCGCTTAACAACCCTCCCACCAACACACAGAGAATCACACGAAGACCACGTCCATCCATTCGTGCCTCAGCCCGCATCGGTCCTCCTTTCACTTGCGCAACATGCGAGTCCCTGCGCCAGCTTCTCATTCGCGACCCTTACTCTCTAAGTTGTTCTCGGCAAAAAGAAAAAAGAGGCTTTCTGGTTTACTCGCTAAAAAAATGCGTGTTATAGTCCGCCACGAGTCGGTACCATTTTCTCAGGGTGCTGGATTGAATGCAATGAATCGTTGGAAGATATCTTTCAAGGGATAGGCCTTCTCCATGTCGATCGAAGTCCCCAGCAAGCTCTACATTGATAAGTTGTTGAAAGACTGTAGAAGTTCGTCTATGGGGGTGGTTCGGCTTGCCAGCGCGGTTAAGACGACCGCGCTTCATGCCATGGCAGATCGGATCGCCGCGGATCACGCGACCGTTCTCGCGGCCAATGCCAGAGATGTCGATGCCGTCGGGAAGTCCTTTGAGAGTGCCGACGCGAAGAGTCGAATGAAGGCCGCTGTGGCTCGGGTGCGTCTGACGGCTGACTATTTGAAGGAGATCATCGATCGGCTTCATGTCATTGCCGACCTACCGGATCCTGTCGGAAGGGTGACTTCCAGACAGGAGCGACCGGATGGCCTGCAAGTATCGAGGGTGAGGGTTCCCATTGGGGTTATCGGGGTGATTTCTGAGCGGGACCCCCTGGTTATGGCAGAATCGATCGCGCTCTGCCTCAAGTCGGGGAACCTCTGTGTCTTTCGCGGGGCTGTAGAATGGAAATGGACGTTTCAGGCGCTTGACGCGCAGTTGCGCGAAGCGGCAACGGCGAGCGGGATACCGGGAGGATCGTGGGCGCTGATCGACCGGGAAGAAAAAGAGGTCGCGATCGAATTGATGCGATCAGGGAAAGGAGGCCTGGATGCGATAATCGTGCGCGGCGGAGCTGGCCTACGAAAAACCGTTGCAGAGCAAGCGAAGGTCCCCATCCTATGTGACGACGGCGGGCTTACCCATTTGTATGTCGACGAAAGCACCGATCTCCCAATGGCTCAGAATCTGGTAATTAACTCGAAGATTCAACTCGTGGGAGCCTCCAACGCATTGGATACATTACTTGTGCAGCAGGTCATCGGACGGCAATTCTTACCACCATTGATCAACCGATTACTGGACCAGTTCAAGGTTGAAGTGCGAGCGTGCCCGAAGACCGTTGCCCTGATGGGGCAAATGGCCATGACAGGGCATACGGCAATCGTGCCTGCTACGGACCCAGATTGGCATACGCCGTTCGCAGGTCCAGTTCTGGCCATTAAGATGGTAGAAGACCTCAGTGAGGCGTTGGAACATATCAGGGCCCATGGACCATGTCTGACTGCCGCCGTTGCCACCAGTCGCTATGAGTCCGCCATACGATTTACGCGAGAAGTCGATGCCGGGGCGGTGTTGGTCAATGCGTCGACTCGGCTTCATGCAGGCGATAGTTTTGGCATGGGAACCGACGTAGGGTTGAGTACGGGGAAACTGCATGCAAAGGGCCCGATTGGTCTGGATCAACTAACCTGTGAGAAGTATGTCGTGTTTGGCATGGGGCAACTGCGGCTGCCTCATCCGGTGCCCGATACCTACTTTGATGCCATTATGCTCAAACGGCCGTGATCGCCTGCTGAAAACGTTCCCCAGCTTCGTTCTCAGTCGTTCGAACCACTCGACGTACCCTCACCGCGTACGCCTCATGGTCCTCACTCCTTGTGGCCTTGCTGGGAACCGTTTTGAGCAGGCGATACAATGACCACTGACTCGTTACAGGAAGCGCTTCGCGAGCACCTGGCTTGGTGGGGTCTGAAACATGTCACGTTGGATCGCGAATACTTCGCCTGGCAGCGGCGGCAGCTTTTACCGAACGAGCTCGAACGACTGACCCTCGCTGCGGAGCGAAAACGTTCCGGCGATCCCCGCGACGACATGGCATTTTACGACCTCGCGGCGGAGCCGACGATCTTCCCGGTGCTTTATAGCCAACGGTATGAATATTATCAAGCAATTGGGCTGCGGACGATCGCGCACCTCGGCCCGGCTCAAGACATTCTCGATTTTGGTTGTGGCCTCGGCATCCTGACCACTTTTTATGCCCGCCGCTTCCCTGATGTGAATCTGGTCGGCATCGATCGCTCGGCGACATCCATCGCCATCGCACAACGAAAGGCGAAGGAGCTGGGCCTGCGCAATCTTCGGTTCATCTGCCAGGATATCGAAAGGGAACCGCTTTCGGGTTTCTTCGACATGGTCTTGACGATGCATGCGCTGCTTCAGGCTGAGCAGGACCCTGGGATTTCCAGCCACAGTTGGAGGACGTTTGATCGTGCCGACGACCCATCGCAACAGACAGCGTTTGAACAACGGACAGGGCTCGCGGTCCGGCTTGACCGGCTGTGCCAGGTTCTGCGTCCACATGGTCGGATGATCGTGAGTGAGAAAACGCGGCAGCTGGCCAGGCGAGTGCCCTTCCAGCGTGCGCTGGCCGGCAGGGGACTACAGCTCGTGCAGCCTGCAGAGCCGATTCAATACCGATCCATCGAAGAGGCGGTGGAGGATGGGCCGTTCTATGTGTTGAAGAAAGGGGGGCAGGCCTCAACGGGCTGGGATGAATTACCGGAGTTGGATGATGGGGCTCTGTTCGATCTCAGCGCCATGCTGGTGAACTCGGCTGATCCCAATGGACCGCTCTATGAGAATCATGGACCCTCGGCGCAGGTGGCCTGGGAAGAGTTAGCGGGACGAACGATCACCCACGAGCTGACGCGCGAGGCGCTGGATGGCCGACAAGTGCATGTCGAGCTCGGTATCGTGGATGAAACGCACTATCTGTACTGCGCGAATACCTTCGATCAACGGCAGCTGGTCCTGATCGAAGAGGCCCGCGCTGCGCTGCTTGAGGCGTACTATCAGGAAATCATCCGGGGGTTACCCTAGGAAAGCTACTGGCTTGTACTAGTTTGCCGCCCTGCGCACACTGGAAATCAAGAAATACCCGATATTTCTCTTGCAATCAGTGTGTCGTGCTCGCTACTCTTGGCTCGCTCCTCAACAAGTTGCAGTCAACAGGCAAGTTGCTTTCTCGTTCGAGCTCGTTCCAGGCGTACGTCGGAAGGAGGAAACCTCATGAAAGCGGCGCACATCGTTATTGTCGCGCTGAGTCTGGTTGTCACTGGTTGTGCCACCCCGCCGGAAGTGAAACAGGCGTTGGTTGCCAAAGACCAGGCGTATGCCGAGAATCAGCGGCTGATGGAGCAATACCGCGAGTTGGTAAGTCGTGTCACCGAACGACATCAACAGTGGTATCGCCATGTCCAAACCCGCCTCAAACTGAACTTGGCGCTGCAATGGGCTACGACCAACCCGAAATTGGCCGACGTGGCGGACACGGAACTTGCCAAAGATGATGCCGAGTTACTGGGGTCTGACGTCATTGCGTTCATCAATGACATTCGGCTCAAAAATCTTCCGGACCGAAAAGGGCCGAATGGGCAGATCGTCTTCCAGGCTGGTACCGGGGACATGTCCAACCTTCTACAGAAACTGCCCGAGCTCCTCAGCCGGATCGAGCAGCGCGTCACGAAAGACTCCCAGGCCTCCTCGACTCTGGATCTGACGGCCTTCGAGCAGTATCGCACCAACGTGGGAGCGCTTCGCCGAATCAACGCGATCATCAAGCAATATCTGGATATTGACGTCACCTTGCCCCGCGATGAGGTCCAGTCCATCGCGGAGGCCGTGCGGACATTACGACGATAAGAGAACGCTCCTGAGACGGAGGAAATCAGTATGATCTCACACACAGTCAGGGTTGTGAGCCTCGGGTTCATCCTACTCAGTGCCGTCGGCTGCAACGCGATTCATAGCAGTGCGGTTCGCGATCTGCTCAGGATGGAAGGCACGAAGATCGATGCGGCTCAGACGAACATTGATCTGTTCCAAAAAGAAACTGAAGCGCGGATCAAGTTTTTGGAGCAATCCCGCAGTGCGCTGCACGAGAGTTTTAAGGCCTTGCAGGCGCAGGAGGCCAAGCATCAATTCGTCCTTTCTTCATATCGAAATATCGCTAGCAAAAAAGGAGAGGCTGCATATGCTGCGGCCTATCTGGTCAGTCAGATCTATCTGGCTGAATATCAGGGATTGGAAAAGGCGGTGTGGGAGCAATTTGAAGAAGATTTCTGCGGGCTCCGCGATACGGCCAATGCCTTGAACGAGTCCTGGAAATCTGCGTCGGCGATTCATGCGCAGTTGGCACGCTATGCCAATAAGTCGGGCTTGGCCTCCGTCGATCCGGAGTTGGTGGCGGCTGTGGTTGAGCACGCGCCGGGACCGTCGGATCGCATCATGGAGATCCTCAATCATTCGCGGACCGTCAATGATGCGCTGGAAGAGGTCACCGGCTCGCGCATCATCCGCTCAAGGGCTCTGCAGCGCGGGCGTACGTTCACGGCCGACTTGGTCGACCTTCTGGATCAACTGAAGAAAGACGACGGGCAATAGAGGAGGCACCATGGAAACCAGTATCGCGGGCGTCGTCGGTTTTCTAGAAGGCAACGACAGTCTTATCAAACAGCTCATGGAAACCGCGGAAAGCGCGAGCCAGGAAATTTCCGATCTGTCGGTCCAAGTTGATCATGCCCGCGAAGAAGCAAAGGCGTTGGTCGATCAGTTGGGAGCGGTGGAATTTGAGGTGGGTAAGCAAGACGAAACCAAGGTTCGCCAGAAGGCGCTTCTCGAAGCGGTCGAGACGCTTCGGAAAAAATTTGAAACCTATAAGAATGATCCGCTTCGTCGTGGGATTTATGCAGCGGAAATCTCCAACCTATACCTGCAGCTCGCCAACACCTTTAATAACGAGACCGTCGCGCAGATCGTTCCGTTCACTCGGGATGAGATCAAGACCTACAAAGAGCTTATGAAGGAAGCTGTGCTCGACGCTGCCTCACGCAAGAAGCGCGCGGCCGTGATCAAGGCGGCGGCAAAAATTTCAAAACTCGCCATAGGGATTGCTGGAAAGTTGGCATGAGCTGTCAGATCACCATGCGGACCGTCCTCCTCGTCGCCATCAGCCTCGGCTATGGCTGCAGCCTCGATGCCGGTTCACGGGGGCCGTTCGGCCCCGAGGATCCTGAAACCGCCGTGCAGAAAATTGCACTCCCCGAGAAGGCTCCTGTTCCGCATGTGTTCCAGTTTACCGGTGAGGACATCGCGGGTCACCACAAGCCGAAGATGGCCGGGACCGTTCAGGACGCAAGTGCGAAGCGCGCCACGAATGCGTCGGCCGTCCTGACCGCAGAGGACATTGCAACGTTACGGAGAGCTGCCGAAAGCGATCGCCGCGTCGCGGCGCTGCTGGGCTCCCGCTGGACCTTCATCGACGCCGATCGTATTCCACCGGAAGGCAAGGTCACGTTCGGTTGCTGTCGGGAGACCACCGGCCTTGTTCGCCTCGTCTATTACAGCTACAGCCAGAATGTTGCCGTAGAAGTTCGTCTGAAAGAGACGGGCGTGCTCAGCGTCGTTCGTCTTGAGGGGTATCAGCCCCCAGAGGGGCGGCAGGATGTTCAACGGGGGATCGAACTGGCCAAAGCCGATCCACGCCTAGCCGGCAAGGTTGAGCAACTCCAAGGTCACGGGCTCCTCATGCAACCAGATAGCGGGTTCTTCAGGAACGATCCAGGGTACGCACATCGGACCATTTGGATTACCTTTTCAAAGGGACAGGACGGCGATCCGAAATACTGGGCGGTGGTTGATTTGACGGAAGACAAAGTCCTTGAGGCTGGAGAGGAGCCGCCTCGCTCATGAAGAGACATGGGATGCAGCGTATCTGGTCCATTAGCTGGGTCATCCTCTCGGTCTTGGCTTGGTCGGGGCCTGCCGTGGCCGAGACGCAGTCCGAACATGTGGATTGGGGACGGTGGAGTTTCGACTGGGAAGTCAGGGACAACACGGGCTTGGCGTTGCGAAACGTGAAGTATGCCGATGAGCTGATTCTCAACAAGGCCAGTATGCCGGTTGTCCGTGTGAAGTATGTGAAAGAGATGGTCTGGTGGAATCCCTTCACCTGGTTCGGGTCACGAGCCGACAGCGGGCGCTGCGGCCCATTCCAAGATCGGCTGAGGTGGCAGGACCTGGTGCCGATCGTCAATTGCGGCGACCAGAAAGTCTGTATGGAAAGTTCCACTCAGAATAATGTGAAGTGGCTCGAGTTGGGGATCTATGCCCGGATCGGGGAATATCATCTGTATCAAGCGTGGCACCTGTCGGACGCCGGCGAGCTCCGTCCCGTGCTGCATAGCCGAGGCTTGTCGTGTAACACCAATCATGACCACCACCCATATTGGCGGTTCGATTTTGATATCAATGGTAACGGTATGGATCAGGTCTTCGTTCATGAAGACGGAGGGGCAGACCGGGGCTGGGGACCAGGATGGCGGAAATACACGAATGAGCGAAACGACGTCAAAATTCATGCACAGGACAAGGCTTGGTTAGTTCGTGATCAACTCAACGGCCACGGGGTGTGGATTCTCCCTGGTACTGGGTATGTTCCGTTGAAGGACGATGGCGAGCGGGATAAGTTTGCGGATTTCGATGTCGCGATTCGTCGTGCCAACGCGAGCGAGGACGTGCCCTGGACATTCGGCGCCCGTGGGCAACTGGGGTATGACGAAGACAATCAAGGGGTGCAGGAGCAAGACGTCGTGTTCTGGTACGTCGCCCACTTGCCACATATGGCGGCCTTGGGTCCGACAAAGTGGCTGACTCTCGGTCCGATCCTCAGGGTACAGCGGTAGTACAGTAAACAGTCCTCCCGTACTAAATTTCCCAGAATTTTGTGTACTCAGGTGGGCGATGTTTCGTTCTCCATGGTCTCGAACGGACTGGCATGGCTTATGCTTGTGTTTGTTCAATGGCTTCCATGGATGTTTCAGTTGACAGAAAATATTCAAGAGGAGTAAAGAGAAATCATTTCATCTACTGAATGGTAGAATAGCCTTCTTTTCGTTCAGCAGCAGGAGGAGGTCAAGATGGAAGACGACTGTAGTCCACCGGACCACAATGGCCCGTCGAGGGATGGGCAGATGGCTCTTCAGTAATACTGGCCGATTCTAAGCGACAGTTGGCCTCCAGCGAGGGAACCAAACTAGAAGCGAAGGTATCTGTTTTGGAGTGTTTCACCGGTGCAAGGAAGTATGCGCGCCGATAATCAAGTATCCTCGCTTTTGGCGGGTTCCATTCCAGCCCAATACTCGTACGGGTCTGATCTGCGCAATGTGAGATCAATTCGATAGGTTGTTCTAGGCGGTCCCATTGTGTTGGGTTGACCGCCGAGATTACTCCAGAGGGTTGGTTTCTTCGAAGTAGCAATGGCACGCACGCAACATTCTGGGTCATGGTTCGAATGAAAGGAGTCAGCCATGGACACGAGTCTTTTAATGTTCATCGGTGTCATGCTTGCAATTTTCGTCGGCGGGATCGTGGTGTACAAGAAAAGCCAGTAGCGGCTAAAGAGAGACTGACTCAGTCAGAACCCAGGGTACTATGGCCTATAGCACCGGTAGCGAGTGGTAAGTCTCTGGTATCCACGAGGGGACGGCACTTTGAAAGGTAGGTAAGGTGCGTGGCGAAGGGGCTGTCGCGAGTGCGCCGGTGCGCGGAGGTAGGCTATTGTGCCTTGCTGAGTTCAATCTAATCGTTGGCGACTAGATTTTATCAAACACAAATCAAATAAAATTAGCAACCATTCAAATTGTAGTGTCCTGACCATCCTGAATAACCGCTTCGAATAGATGCCATCGCTGCGCTGGTTTCATCGAATGCCTTTCCGTGATGATTGATGTATTGAGAGTGGATGTTCAGCCAATCACATCGATCTAATAAATTTCCAAGAAAGTTTTCACGGCGAACCCTCACCACACCGCTTAACAAGGTGATCATCCTTGGAGGCGCGTTCAGATTGGGAAGATGAATTTGAAGATTTATGACGGGACCATAAGACACGACCTTTATTAATTTCCAGTCTTTCCCAATCATGGTTCTTGGCAGTATCTCTTGTAAGCCCCAGTTTTTAGAGATGTATACTTCTTCGTCACCAGTGTGACCCCTAATATCAAATTCGATTACATGGATGAATGAATGGAACAAAGACCAGTAAAAAAAAAAGGCCTGTTATCAAAAAGCCGCCCAAGAAAAGAAGTTTTGTTCCACTCATGTTGCTCTGCTAGGCCTCTTGACCGTAGAAATTCTTTGTTGATCTCACGTCATCATGAGCGAGATTGACAGCCGGTGGGCTGGAAAATCTGGATTAATGCAGAGCCCTGGTTCGCTAGTTCGCACAAGGTCTTAGGCAATGGGCTCTTGTTGTCTCTCCAACGACTTTGCATGACCGGAAACTCAAAGGAAAAACCGGTAATAATTGAATCTTTGGCTCTTAAATAATTATTTACAGACCACACGGTAAAATCCTGGTTAAGAGCTTGAGATCTGCTGACGAAATTAGGGAACTCTTTCATCTGAGCACTGAGAACGACTTTTCGATCCTGCGGCGACATTGTCTCTATAGCTTCCAGAAAACTTAGATGTCGCTCGCTGGATATATTTGTTGCCATCAAGTTGCTTGTTGGGTCTAAAAAATATAATTTGCCTTCCGTCGGATCAAAGGCATCGATAAATACGTGGCCTTCAATTGCAGGTGACCACCAGGAAACCAATCGACCCTCTATCGAGAAAATATCTAGAACCATAAGTAGTCGATATGAATGATGCGAGCAATTGCCTTCCCTGCTATACAAGGTGTCGCGTAGGTCGTAGCTCACTGGCTTCGCCGGATAAAACGCGGGCAAGCTTCCATTTACTCGAAGCATAAGATACGCGATAAACCTCTCTCGATCTGATGCGAAGTAGGCCCACTCGTTGAGAAGATGACCATCACGAGCATAGGCTTCGAGTAATTCATGTTTTATGCGGCCTTTTATTTGCTCGACATCCGCCGTATCAATATGTACTGGTTCTGAGGAAATGCTTTTTCTAAAGTGAGTTAAGAAGTTGGCCCGTTCTTTCTCAATGCCAAACTGAGCGCTCGAAGCTGGAACGATCTCGCCATTTTCACGGACAATATAAAAATCTTGATCAACATGCCTCATGTTTTGGTAAAAGATTAAAGCGCCAGTTATAAGTCCAATGACAAGAACGACATGACCGAACAGACGTGGCTCCGGTTGTTTGGACAGTTTTTGCGAGTTCATTAATAGTCTTTGGCGGTTGAAGCCTACGCGGCGGTGGGTCGCGCAGGCACCTTTCCCCAGTAAACGCGATTGGGCGTGCGTCCGTCAAGCGCGTGATGCGGCCTGAACTCATCCTAGAAAGTCAGGTAGCGGGCCACCCCATCTTGGGCGTCGCGGACAGTCTCATAGGCATGGAGAGACCTCCTCATATAGAGAAATCCTCGTTTCATGGGAATGTAGGTGATATCAGCGGCCCACACGTGGTTCGGCCGTGTGATCGTCAGCTGGCATAGTAGATAGGGGGTAGATCCGATGGGCCGGATGGTGCTGACTGGTCCGTAGCATGCGATACACCGCTGGCTTCGGCTGATAGTAGGCAGTGGACCGAGCCAGTTTCAGCACTTGGCATTGTCGCGCCGCCGGTAATGCGTGGGTTCGATTGATCATCGCGTTGTGCTCAGCAAGCCCGCCTTGGTGAAGG